>WRKA01000097.1 GCA_009778265.1 Methanomassiliicoccaceae archaeon
CGGACGAAGGTCCGTATCTTCCCGGCGTTAACTACGTGATACGTTCCGACGGAAGAAGGATAAGGGTGACGGGACGCAACGCCGCCGATGTCTCCGAGACGATAGAATTGGATTATACTGTCGAGAGGCAGCTTGTCGACGGTGATGTTGTGCTTTTTAACAGACAGCCGTCGCTTCACAGAATGTCGATGATGGCGCACCGCGTGCGCATAATGCCGGGAAAGACGTTCCGTTTCAACCTGTGCGTATGCCCTCCGTACAACGCCGATTTCGACGGTGACGAGATGAACCTGCACGTTCTTCAGAGCGACGAGGCGAGAGCGGAAGCACGCATACTGATGCAGGTGCAGGAGAACATCCTGTCGCCGAGATACGGAGGACCGATCATCGGCGCTATCCACGATCACATAACGGGAATTTATTATCTGACCCACGACAACCCGAAGTTCGACCGTACGAGAACTCTTAACATCATCTCGAAATTATCGAACATAGAGATGCCGGAAGCGGCGGGGAAAGAGAACGGTAACGAATACTGGACCGGAAAACAGCTGTTCTCGATGATATTGCCGAAGGACCTCCGCGCAACGTTCAAAGCATCCATATGCCAGAACTGCGACAAATGCAGGAAGGAGAAGTGCGAGTTCGATTCTTACGTAAAAGTAAGGAACGGAGTTCTCCAGTGCGGAACGATCGACGCTAAATCGATAGGCAACAGCAAAGGTAAGATACTCGACCGTATCGCCCGCGACTACGGTCCGGAAAGGGTGAGACAGTTCATCGACGAGGTGACGAGATTGGCGCTGGGAGCGATCATGGACCGCGGTTTCAGTACCGGTATCGATGACGAGGACATACCGGAAGAGGCGAAGATGCAGATACAGGAATTCAACAAAGAATGTATCGATAAAGTGACAACATTCGTTCAGTCATTCCATGACAGAACACTTGACCAGATGCCGGGACGTTCGCTTGAAGAGACGTTGGAAGTAGAAGTGATGAAGGTTCTCGGTCAGGCCCGTGACCAGGCCGGTAAGATAGCCGGAAAGCACCTCGGTATGGAGAATTCGGCGGTGGTGATGGCGAAATCCGGTGCCAGGGGATCAATGCTCAACCTGTCGCAGATGGCGGGATGCGTGGGACAGCAGGCTGTTCGCGGTGAACGCTTATCGAGAGGTTACAGCAACAGGACGCTGCCGCATTTCGAGAAACGCGATCTCGGCGCGTATGCTAAAGGTTTCGTTTCGAACTCGTACAAAACGGGATTGTCGCCGACCGAGTTCTTCTTCCATGCGATGGGAGGAAGGGAAGGTCTCGTCGATACCGCCGTAAGAACATCGAGATCGGGTTACATGCAGCGCAGGCTTATTTCAGCTCTTGAAGATCTGAAACTGATGGGCGACGGGACGGTAAGGAACACCGCCGACACGATAATACAGTTCGAGTACGGAGAGGACGGCGCCGATCCGGCGAGGTCCGTTCAGGGAAAGGCGATCGATCTTGACGATCTCTTTACCGAAGTGCTCGGAGACGACGCCGACAAGCTTCTGTACATCGAGACAAAGGAAGTGGGCGAGGATTACGGCACCATCGAAAAAGATGAGATGGAATACATCGAAGAAGAGGAAGGCGGTTTCGAGGAACCGGAGTTCGGAGGTGAGTAAGTATGGCAAAGAAGGACACGCTTAACGCATTGCTCAAACGCGAGATCGACGAAAGCACAGCTGAAACATTGCTTACGAAATACAGCACACTGAGCGGCATAAGCAACGCCGGCGTCGATGAGCTTATGGGGTTAGGCATATCTGAGGAAGAGGCGTCATCCGTTATCGCAAAGATAGGAAAGAGGGCACCGTCCCCGAGATCCGAGAAGACGAAGAAAGCGGAAGAGATCGCCGAACCGATGGAACTCGTGAACGTTCCGCTGGAGCTTTCGGAAGAAGGGAAGAAGCTCAAGGAGATAGCGGACCGCAGGAACATCAGGATGCCGGTGAAGGTGATCGTCGACATCGCGAAGCGCATAAAAGGCGCGGAACTGGACGACAGCATATATGAAAAGCTGATAACGGTGGCCGCGCGTATGTACGACGATCATCGCATGGACCCGAACGAATCCGCCGGCATCATGGCGGCGCAGTCGATCGGAGAACCGGGAACGCAGATGACGATGCGTACCTTCCACTATGCCGGTGTGGCAGAGATAAACGTAACGCTGGGATTACCGAGACTGATCGAGATCGTCGACGCCAGAAGGATACCGAGCACACCGATGATGACCGTCCGTCTGACGGGAATGGCCGCCGAAGATGAAAAGATCGCACGCATCGTGTCGTCGGATATCGAAATGACGAATCTGCTCGACGTCGCGTCCATCGAGACCGATATAACCAATATGAGACTTGTGATACGTCCGGATGTCCACAAGGCGGAGAAGCGCGGCGTCACCACGGAAGAGATCGTGGAACGTCTGAACAAAGTGAAGGCGGTCCGCGGTCACGTGGAAACCCGTGATAACGACATAACGGTGGTGTCCGAAGAATCGTCGTACAAGAACCTTCAGAAGATCTACGATTCCGTGAAAGATATAAAGATAAAAGGGATCGACGGCATCAAAAGAGCCGTGATCAGAAAGGATGACAAAACGGGTAAGTGGGTCATCTACACGGAAGGCAGCAATCTTAAAGAGGTGCTGAAGAAGGACGGCGTCGACAGAACGAAGACGATGACCAACAGTATACAGGAGGTCGCCGAGGTCTTAGGTATAGAAGCCGCTCGTAACTCAATAATAAGAGAGGCGTACAACACCCTGACTGAACAGGGTCTCAGCGTCGATATACGTCATATAATGCTTGTCGCCGATCTCATGACGAACGACGGTCAGGTGAAAGCGATCGGACGTCACGGTATATCTGGAAGAAAATCAAGCGTGCTGGCGAGGGCGGCGTTCGAGATCACGGCTGCACATCTGCTGCACGCGGCGATGATCGGAGAGGTGGACCATCTCGACGGCGTAGCGGAGAATATCATAGTCGGACAGCCGGTAACCCTTGGAACCGGGGCTGTCAACTTAATATACACACCAAGGGGGAATAAGAAATGATAGATATAGGAAGAGCATTGAAATCGGCGATCTCCACCGGACAGGTGGAGTTCGGCGTCGGACAGACGGAGAAAGCGGTAAAGAACGGAAAGGCGCAGATGATCATTCTGGCGAGGAATTGCCCGAGCGATTATCTGAAGGCCGCGGATAAAGTGAAAGTGCATGTTTACGAAGGTAACAACATGGAACTGGGTGCCCTCTGCGGTAAACCGTTCTCGGTGTCGGCGCTGGCGGTCATCGATAAGGGAAGTTCTAACATCTTAACGCTGTGAGGAACATGTCCGCAGACATCGTACTGACCGAGGACACGCTGAGGTACATCTCGCTGTTCGAGTCGATAACAAAAGCTAACGTGATCGACTGCATGGACGCCGACGAGAAATTGGTGTTCGTCGTCGAAACGGGGCAGGGGAACATCGCCGTAGGCAAAAAAGGGGAGCATGTGATAAAACTGAAGGACCGCACCGGCAAGAATATTCAGGTCGTTGAGTATTCTGACGATCCGGAACAGTTCGTTAAGAACGTATTTCACATCTACGAGCCGCAGAAAGTTGTGATCGAACAGCGCGGGAACATAACCCATGCAACAATAACCGTCGATCCGAAACTTAAAGGACGGGCGATAGGAAAGGCGGGAAGGAACCTGCGCATCGCACGCGATATAGTGAACAGGCATCACGAGATACAGAGCATAAGCGTCGATTGAACGCCAACCCCCCGAAAGGTCATCCAAGGGACCCAGACCGTTCACAAACCGTTTACTTCTTTTTCATATCTCCGGCGTTAAGCGAAGGTAACGGAGTTCTCTCCACCTCAAGTCTGTCCGATGTTGGGTATTCTTCGATCACGTAGCACTTATACGGAAGTTCTTCGGATATATCCTCAAGGATCCACGCGGCCGTCTCTATTCTCTTTTTAACGGGATCGGCGAACATCAGTCCGTCGGGAATTTCGTACTCACTGCGTAAAAGTTCCGCCGCCTTCTCAACATCGTCGGCATGAACGATGCCGACGATCACCGTACCGTCCTTCGTCACAACGTCAAACTCTCTGGCATTCTTTTCCGCGGTGCGTATCAGTCTTTTTCTTAACTGAACGGAATCCTTGAAAGCGGAGGAACAGAAACGGATGTTCGCGTTCGGGAATCTCTTGATGATCCTTTTCCCCAATTCGGCGGAACCGAGTATCGCGGACGAGATGTCATCCTTCAGTTCGTACCGTTTCGCGGACATCATATCCCAGTTGCTTTCCGAGAATTCCAGTTCGTTGATGTTGATGAAACCGATACCGAGACGTATGACGTCCCCGATAAGCAGCTCAAGATCGGACGCGAGGTCGGGTATCGCGGGAACTTCGATACCGACGTCCATCTTTGTAATCGAAATAATATTGCCGAGCCC
>WRKA01000098.1 GCA_009778265.1 Methanomassiliicoccaceae archaeon
AGTTTGTAAATACGCGATGCTTGTAGCCCTCATAGCCTTCATACTCGGAGCGGTTTACTGATGACTGTTAAAGAATACCTTCTTGAAAGGATGAAAAAAGGAACGATACACCTCACTCTTCTCGACCCTGACAAACAACCGGTGGAAGATGCCGCTAATATCGCAAGGAAAGCGGAGGAGGCGGGAACGGACGCGATAATGATCGGCGGCTCCACCGATGTCACGCAGGATAACCTCTCCGCCACCGCATCCGCAATAAAAAAAGCGTGCGGTCTTCCGACGATCTATTTCCCTTCCGGGGCGAACGCGATATCGGAGAAATGCGATGCGATATTCTTTATGAGCATGGTCAACAGCACGAGCATCGATTGGGTGATAGGGGAACAGGTCAAAGGCAGTCTCATCACTAAAAAACTCGGTCTTGAACCTATATCGATGGGGTACATCATCGTCGAACCGGGAATGAAGGTAGGAGAGGTGGGGAAGGCCAGACCCGTTAAACGCGATAATATCAAAGAAGCGATGGCGTACGCGCTTGCCTGCGAATACCTTGGAATGAATTTCGTTTACTTAGAAGCGGGAAGCGGCGCCGACCGGCCGGTCCCGCCCGAGATGATCACCGCCGTAAAACAGATTTTATCGGTGCCGCTGATAGTCGGCGGCGGCATACGGACACCGGAAGCCGCCGAGGCGGCAAGGATCGCGGGTGCCGACGCCGTGGTAACGGGAACGTTCGTTGAAAGATGTTCTGACAACTGCGAACTGATGAAAGTGATAAAAGCGTCTAAAGGATGATCACTTTCTCTTGTATCCGAAACTGCCGTGGTAGTTGCCCACTATTCCGTTCATATAATTGGCGAGGAACGCTTCCTTTTCTTTTGTGTTGACCACGAACCCGTTGATCGGGAATTCCGTATCACAATGCACACATCTCACATATTTGCAGTTCTGCGTCGCTTTCGGACAGGACCTGCATGCGATCGCCCTCGACTGGAACAGACTGAACTCCCTGCCGCATTTCGGGCATTTGAATCTGTGCGTCGACGAGAGCAGTTGCGGCGTTACGCCGGCCCTCGCCATCTCTGGTGTCAATGTCATTCCTTTTCCCCGGTAATGCGAATACCGTTCCCGTATATACAGTTCACGCACATTTGACGCAGTTGATCTAGTACGGTTTTATTAACGGCCCGGCGTTTAAAGGTGCATGGGCGCATTGGATGCCGTTAAGTTGGCTATAGTAAGAAGAAGGCTTTTGGCCAACCGTATACCGAAGGATTCGATATATCCGCTGGAGACATGGATGGCCATAAAGGCCTGCGTCACAGCGAAGAACGAACGTGAGCTGAAGGACATCATCGGAAAAAAGGATCAGGAAGAGATCGTCCGCAACGATATCGATGAATATCAATTGTTCATGTTCAGGAAACAATTGAGGAACGTGATGGAGAACACGCCGTTCTACAGAGACAGATTCAACGATCTGGGTATCGATCCCGATCGCATAAGGACAATGGACGATCTGAACGATATCCCGTTCACGTATCCGTCGGAACTCGCCGATGCCCCTATGCTGTTCATGGCCGTCTCCAGAACAAGAACGGCAAGAGAATTCTCCACCACCGGAACAACGGGAAAAAGGAAGCTCATCGGATACACGACGAACGATCTTATCTCAAAGATAGATATCATCGCTTCCGCACTGAAGAGTATAGGGATGAGCGGCGACGATGTGCTGCATATCATGTTCCCCGCGGTAAGCGCATGGGACCCGGGTCTGATGCTTGCCGGCGCATGCAAGGTCGCCGGATACGGATCGTCCACCTGTTCCAGTCCGGATATCAAAGAACAGATGACGATAATGAAAGAAAGCGGCGCCACCCATATCATCGGGCTGCCCTCGTTCATTTACCGCGTGACCGCTCTTATGGGATCGGAGACCGATCTCAGGTCCCTGAAGATAGGGAAGATAATCTCCACCTCCGAACCGTTATCGGAAAGCATGAGAACGAAGCTCCAGAACGCGTGGGGCTGTAATGTGCTTGACGTGTGGGGAATGACGGAATTCGGATTGGCGTGTGCGATAGAATGCGACGAACGGAACGGACTGCATACGGACGAGGCGAACCTTTTGTATGAGATCATAGACCCAGACACCGGAAAAAGAGTGCCGGACGGGAAGATGGGGGAACTCGTTCTCACCGGTCTTACGGCAGAAGGGACGCCGCTTATACGTTACAGGACACGGGACATCGCGGCGATGACCGCACCGCCGTGCGGATGCGGTTCGAAGTTCAACAGAAAACTTGTGAAGCCGGCGGGGCGCATGGACATGCAGTTCAAGGTGGGCATGGGATACAAGATATTCCCGCTCCTTTTCGACGAGGCGCTTTTTGAAGATGAGAATGTGATCGATTATCAGCTGATAATTACGAAGGAAGGGTTCAAGGATGTGCTTACGTTCGAAGTGGAATCCAAGGATCGGAGCGATGCGGCACGCAGCCGTATAGTAAATTCTGTATCAAAGATCATGGAGATCGGAGATGGGATCAAAGACGATCTCATCGAGACGCCGAGGGTCGTGTTCAAAGAGATCGGATCGATGGAATACTCCGCGAAAGCAAAGAAGATCGTCGATCTTCGTGAGAACTTCGACCTATGATATCGTACTGTGCGGACAGAACGTTTTGCGGCGGTACATAGTGTCGCCGTTCAGCGCGGTGCAGTTGAACAGACAGAACGGAATTAATTTTCCGTCCGGTGTCACCATGTGTATGCAGCACCTCTCCCACCTTTCCGTCTCTCCCGTCCAGACATCCTGGAACGCCATCGCCGATACTGTCAGGTAATGAGTTTTCGCTCTGTTCACGAACGAACTCCACGACCTGTCCTCTTCCTCTGGCGGACCGTCCATCGAATCCTCGATGAACCTCCAGAACTGCGATACTTCCGTTCTCGTTTTATCGGCAATGTCGTCGGTCCTGGACGGGGGACCGAGCGCCATCGTGGTCAGCGGGAACAGCGAACCATCGGGTAACACAACGGAAAGCGATTTCATGTCGCAATGTACGTTGGAGCATGATGTCGGTAAGAAGTTATCCGCTTTCAGCATGCCCATCGTCTGCTTCTCGATCTCTTTCGCGAGTTCCGGAAGCGTCACGCGGTCCTTATCCGAAGGCTCTATCGGATATCTTCCGAAATACGTCACCGGCTGGAAATGAACTCCCTTGACCGTGGGAACGTTCAATGCCGCGAATTCTATTATCTTTCCGACGTGATCCAAATTGATGTTCGGCGACACCGTTACCACCAGCGTGACGCCGACACCGACGATACCGCAGTTCTCTATCGCTTTCTTTTTCACATCGAACATCGGACGTCCGCGCGTCTGCTCGTATATCTTATCGTCAACGCCGTCGAATTGGAGATAGAACGAATCCGTGCCTGCGTCCGCCAGTGCTTTCAGATATTCGATGTCGTTCGATATCCTTAACGCGTTGGTGTTCACTTCGATGTGTTCGATGCCCATATCCTTCGCCAGTTTGATTATCTCCGGGAGATCGTCCCTTATCGTCGGTTCGCCGCCGCTTAATTGTACAACTCTGGGACTTTTCACATTATCCGCGACCGTCCGGAACATTTTTTCTATTTCGTCGATCGAAGGATGATATCTGTATCCGCATCCGTTCGCCGTTGCGAAGCATATCGGACAATTGAGGTTGCACATGTTCGTAACTTCCACGACGTTCAAACAGGTCTGCTGTTTATGTTCATTACAAAGGCCGCAGTCCTGGGGACAGTCTTTCATCTCTTTCACCGCAAATTTTTGCGGAGGCTTCTGGACCGCGGCAAATTCATACAGATATCTGTAATGCTCGACACCGTTCCATATCTGAACTTTCCATTCCCCGTGCGCTTCGCATCTCTTGACTATGAAGACCTTATCGTCCTCGGCGATCTTTTCCGCTTTTATCGTCCTTAGGCATACGGGACACAGCGCCGAAGTATCACCTATCTTCTCGGCCATGGACAGTGAGTATATCAATTAATAATAAAAACTATCGTGAAAATAATAAATGAAATGAAAAGTAAGAGGTTTTGGTCATTCCTTACGAAACGATAGGCTTATCCTTTCTTCTGCGAGAAGAGACTCTCCGCCACGGCGATCGTCTTAGCTGCGAGGTACTCCTCCAGCCAGGACTCTCCGGACTTCGGGTCGACAAGGCTCGGACCGCTTCTTGTTGCGCCGAGGTATGAAAGGTTCGTGTGTCCTTTTCTTACTTTCGCGCCCGTCTTGACGTATATCCATTCCGTGTCCGCGGTGTCCATGACGATGTCGAGGATCTTCATCTTGTGTCCGTATCCGGAGTTGATCCTGATATTGCCGCTCTCCGCTGAGTAGTCCGCATAGACGGTGATATCGCCGATCACTTTCTTCGCGATGCACTTGGATCCGTTGGTGATCTTGTCCTTGGATGCCTCTGCTGCCTCGATGACCTTCTTTATGTCGTCGACCTTAAGGCCTCTGCTCTC
>WRKA01000099.1 GCA_009778265.1 Methanomassiliicoccaceae archaeon
CGGCCCCCCGGACCGTAAGTTCGCCGGGGATCTCTCCATTGCGTATCGTAAGCGTCGCACCCGTGGTCTCTATACCCGGATATGTGTCCTCGCCGACGCCCGAACCGCCGATCTCGTTATCTCCTTCGATGATCAGCGTGACCTCCGAACCGCCGAGCAGCGTTATGGCGGATGCGCCGATACTGCCGGCAGATGCGGAGAAATATACGTTATCGAGTATGATAACGACGTCCGTTGTGTTCTCTTCCACGGTGATCCTTCTGTCGGTTATCTCCGCCGAGCGGTCCTTCATTTCGTTCTGTATCACTCTGACGTTCGCGTGGCACGAAATGGTGTAGTTGCCTATTCCGTTATCGAATGAATATGACCAGCATATCCCGTTCGCGGGACTTGGTGTTATACTGAGATCTATTATCTCTTCATCTCCTCCGTTCGGGGTACTGCCGATGCAATCATGGTCGTTACCCGGATCGCCGGGAGCCATGATGATCACTGCCGCCAATATTGCAAATAATGCGGTAAGGAGCAGGGAAGGAACTATGATCTTTTGATCGCGTCCCTTGTTTGTCCTCTCTTTTCCGCCGGTCTTGTTCGCATTTTCTGTTCTGATCGTTCTCATATTGCCTTTTCCTCATTGTTGTTCGGTGTTACCTTTGTATTAACGGGGCTTCACTCGCCGTTAAACGAATCAAAATTATCTAATATATAAAAATATAGTAAATATCATTTTAATTGTATGTAGCATAAATCTACAATGATACAGAAAATATACCATATTAACACAGAATGGAAAAGAATACCGGCACGATCACGGCGGGACCGCGGGAACGGCCCCGTATCCGTATGTGCCGGGAATGTGTTCTTCGTGCCTTACGAACGTCCCGAGAGAGATCATTCCACGAGATCGATATATTTCGTCTCGTCGAATCCGGTCGCGTCGCTTATCTTTTTGATGATCGCGGCCGGGACCTCTTGGTCCACGCCCATGAGCATTATCGCCGTTCCCTTTTTCGTCTCTCTGCCCACGGTCATCTGACCTATATTGATATTATTCTCTCCCAGTATCTTACCTACCGCGCCGATCACGCCCGGTTTGTCCGTATATTTCGCAAATAACATATCGGTATCAAGAGGCATTTCGAAACAGTATCCGTCCATCCCTATCAGACGGGGGGTCTGAGCGAACACCGTGCCGCGTACCGTGCGCACATCCTTTCCCGAGGTTATTGAGACTGTGACCGTATTCGAATAAACGGGCGAATCCTCGTTCTTTGATTCCGTAACTTTGATGTTCTTGCTTTTTGCGAACGATTCCGCGTTGATCATATTGATGCCGTCGCCGACGTGTTTCAGCAGTCCGATGAGAACGGAAAGTGTGATCATCTTCGTGTTCTTCTTTGTTATCTCGCCGCAGCACGTCACATCTATCTTATCGACCGGCCTCATTCCGTTCAGCTGGTGAACACACAGCCCCAAACGTTCCGCTAACGGTAAGTACGGAACGATCATCGGGTCCAGCTGACCGCGGGGCGCGTTTATCGCGTTCGCGATGATATTGTCGCGGAGATACATGATAACGTTCTCCGCGATATCGACGGACACCTTTTCCTGTGCCTCTACGGTGCTCGCGCCCAGGTGCGGGGTCATGACGAGGTTGTCCAGTTCCAGAAGCCTGCATCCTTCTTTCAGAGGTTCGTCCACATATACATCGAACGCCGCGCCGGCTATCACCTTGTTCTTCAGCGCCTCGTAGAGGTCGTCCTCGTTCACGATGCCGCCTCTCGCCACGTTGACGAGAAGCGCATTCTTCTTCATCATCCTGAACTGAGGCATCGAGATCATGTTCTTCGTCTCCGGAAGCAGCGGGGTATGGATCGTCATGATATCGGAATTCTTCAGAACGTCGTCCAGTGTCGTAAGTCTCACGCCGAGGTCGTCGGCCACTTCCTTCGGAAGATACGGGTCGTAGCCGATCATCGTCATGCTGAACGATTTCGCGCGTTTGGCTATCTCCCCGCCGACGCGGCCGACGCCGATGATACCTAACGTCTTTCCGTAAAGTTCGATACCGGTGAACTTGCTTCTTTTCCACTCTCCTTTATGAACGGAGACATGGGCCCAGGGTATGTTGCGGGCAAGGGTCATTATCATCGCCAGCGAATGCTCCGCCGCCGAGATGATATTTGCGGACGGAGTGTTCATAACGAGTATCCCTTTCTGTGTCGCATACGGAACGTCGACGTTATCGACGCCCACTCCGGCTCTGCCGACCACCTTTAATTTCTTACCGGCGTCCATTATCTTTTTCGTCACCGTGGTACCGCTCCTTATGATCAGGCCGTCGTATTCTCCGATCACGCCGCACAGCTCGTCCTCGCTCAATCCCGGCTTTACGTCGACGGGTATCCCCGACGCCGTCAGTATTTTGAGACCCTCTTCCGACAGAGGGTCCGAAACCAACAGTCTCATCTGCATTCCTCCAGTGTCTCGTCCATCACTTTCAATAATTCTTTGATCCTTTCCGTCGTGAGATCTCCCATGTGGCCTATGCGGAACGTTCTTTCCTTGACCTCGCCGTAACCGTTGGAGATCTCGAAGCCTTTTGATTTCAGTATTCCGTGGAACTTATCGAAATCCAGGTCCCCGCGGTTCAGCACCCCTATGGTATCGGACATGTATCCTTCTTCGGGGAACATACCGTACAGTTCCGAAGACCATTTTTTTACGGTGTCCGACATCTCCCTGTGTCTTCTGTATCTCGCCTGCATGCCTTCCGATATCATGCGGTCCAGCTGGAAGTCCAGCGCATAGATAAGAGAGACCGGGGGTGTTGTTAACGTATAGTTATCGTCATTGTTCTTCTTCAGTTTTATCAGATCGGTGTAGAAGCCTCTGTCCTTTACCTCTTTGGCTTTTTTCATTAAGCGTTCGCTTACCGCCATGAATCCTAATCCCGGGGGTAACGCAAGCGCTTTCTGCGAACCGAATATCAGCGCGTCCGGTTCGTTCTTCCTCAGCTGCAGGTCGGTGGCCGCGACGGATGTCACACCGTCCACGAATATCAGCGCGTCGCTCTGTCCTCTTATCTCGGTCATCAGATCGCCCAGGGGGCTGAGCACACCCGTTGACGATTCGTTGCTTACGAAATGGACAGCTTCGATCTCGTTACCCACCTCTCCCTCTATCGAGGATGGTTTGATCGCCTTTCCCCACGGCACGCGGATCTCTTTCACATTCTTTCCGTTAAGTTTTGAGATCTCTATCCATCTGTCGCCGAAGGAACCGTTCGTTATTCCCATCACGTTGCTTTTTACACCGTTCCTTACCGCTCCCTCCAGGAACACGGATGCCGATCCTCCGACGAGGAACACATCCATGTCCGTATCGAGGACCTTCCTCATTTTTTCCGTGACCGCGCCGTGCAATGCCTTATACTCTTTCGAACGGTGCGTTATCATCGGTTCTGTCATAGAACGAAGCACTTCCGGCTCGACGTTGACCGGACCCACAGTGAAAAGCTTTCTGCTCAATATTCTCCCTCGGTTCTGCTGGCGTACGCATACGTGCGCGCACACCGAAACATTCCCTTAATGATAACTTTGGTATAAAGATTAGCGTTGCGCCTCGGTGACGTGAACGGTACACCCGATAACTCCCTCCGTTCGGACGCCGGGCCGTCGGTCTTTAAATTTTCATAACATTCGGCGGTCCTCCGGGATATGCGTTTTGAAAGGATGCTCGCGTGCCGGAAAAGGAATGAACGCCGCCCGGTCCTTCCGGAACTTCAGAGCTTCGAAAAGGCCTTTTTAATGTTGCCTATCCCTTTTATTATATTTTCTTCGGATGCCGCATACGACAATCTGAAGGATCCCTCGCCGGCCGGACCGAACGCGCTTCCCGGGGTTATCGCGACGTGCGCCTCTTTCATCAGGTACATCGTCAGGTCCTCCGACGATATTCTGTGGGAATACCTCGGGAACAGATAGAACGCGCCTTCCGGACGGTTGCACTCCACCCCTTTTATCTCCGTGAGCAGGTCCAATGCCAGGTCCCTTCTCTTCTTGAATTCCGCGACCATCTTTGTCCTCGGTTCCTGCGTTCCTCTCAATGCTTCCACCGCGGCCGGCTGTGTGAACGATGTGCAGCACGTTATCGAATGCGCCTGTAATTTGTTGACGGCGGCGATATCCTTCTCCGGCGCGACCAACCAGCCTAATCTCCACCCGGTCATCGCGTACGTCTTCGATAATCCCGATATCGTCAGCGTACGATCGAACATCCCCTCGAGTGAACCAATCGAAACGTGTTCCCCCTCGTACACGATGTGCTCGTATATCTCATCCGACAGTACGATTATGTCCTTCTCTCTGCATAGGTCCGCAATACCCTTAAGAGTCTCTCTAGGCATCACGGAGCCGGTCGGATTGGAAGGTGAGTTGAGGATCACCATTTTCGTCCTGTCGGTGACGGCCGCGGCCATCATTTCCGCGCTCATGCAGTAATTATCTTCGAACCTTGTCGGAACGTATACCGTCTTCGCACCCGCCAGTC
>WRKA01000100.1 GCA_009778265.1 Methanomassiliicoccaceae archaeon
GAATGCCGATGTGATGATCGTCGGAAGAGGCGGGGGGTCAGCCGAGGACCTGTGGGCGTTCAACGAGGAAGCCGTTGTAAGAGCGATAGCATCGTCGAAGATACCGGTGATATCCGCCGTCGGACACGAGACCGACGTCACACTGGCGGACATGGCGGCCGACGTCCGCGCACCGACGCCTTCGGCGGCGGCGGAGATCGCTCTCCCGGACATATCGTCGGAGTTCGCAATAATAAATAACATGATGATACGTGCATCCGCCTCCGTCGGTTCATGTGTCACGAAGATGAAGAACACCTTCGGATCGCTGGATTCGAAACTTTCAGTGAAAAGGGCGAAAGAGACGGTGGATGCGAAAATAACGAACATCGGAGAACTTTCGAAACGTTCTAAGCTGTCGATGCGTTCATTGCTCGCCGTAAAAAAAGGGATGTTCGCGGTCACGGATGCAAAATTATCGCCGAAACGCGCCGGCGACATGGTCAATCAATATATTCTGATGACGGACGACACATCGGACAGGGCGGACGTTTCGATCCGTCGCATAGCGGGCGACAAAAGGAAGGATTTAATTTCTGTGGAGCAGAGGATGAACTCCATAGATCCGATGAGGGTGCTGGACAGAGGATACGGTTATGTGAAAGGACCGGACGGAAAGGCGCTGATATCCGTATCTCAGATATCCGTCGGTTCCGAAGTGGAGATAAGGATGAAGGACGGAAGCGCAAAAGCTAAAGTTAACGAGGTGAACAAATGGACAAAAAAGTAGAGGAGATGACGTTCGAGGAAGGTCTGAGCGAACTCGAGAAACTGGTGGACATGCTGGAGAACGGCGGTCTCGATCTAGATAAAAGTCTGGACATATACGAGAACGCCGTAAAACTGCGGGATCACTGCAGAGCGATACTCGAAAAGAGCGAAAGACGGGTGCAGAAGATAATGGAGACGTCGGAAGGCATCAAAAAAGAAGATATGCGGTCAGAATGACCACACGTTCATTTTGTTCGCGGAACACCATTCCGACGTGTTCCCGAACAATCTCGTACGGCGGAACGTCCCTTTGTCGTATGCCAGACGCAGCGCCCCGCTCACTTCTCCGGGTTTGATGTATCTGCAGTTGTAGCTTCCGAACGTTTCTCGTAACGCCAGAGCAAGAACGGAGATCATATCGTGGCCTCTGCACACATCCCACGGGTCGTGTTCCTCCTTTATCGCTTTTTCAAGTTTCTCCGTGATCTCTTTTTTTCCTGCGCGGGAGTTCGGCGAATTTTCCATGACGGAATCGATCATCGCATCCTTATCCGTTCTCAGGCTTTTTTTGTCCACGAACGACGGAAAATCGGGTTCTTTGAAACACAATCCGTAATCCTTCGCGTCGGAGACGTACATCAGCAGTCCCAAATGGTAGCACGAACCCGTGAGCGCATCCCTCACATCGCCGAACCTGTTCACAAAAGCATCCATTCTGTCACGGTCGGCATATTCATCGAGTACATAATCCAGAGCTTCGCTTTCGATCATCACCGTTTCGCTGTCCCTGCGGTCCGTGGAGAAGAGCGGCCCGTTCTCTTCTATGTTTTTTAACCTGTCGATATCGGTGTCCACGATCCCGATCACTTTCTTCTCGGACCTTCGCTGGAAGACGTTCTTTACCGCGCCCTTCACATTATCTTTGGAATGCGCCACGACGATCTCGCATCCCTCCTTATCAATGAACTTTCCGTAAAGACGGCCGTCCGTTACCCCTTCGACAACTAAGAACGAACCGCCGAAGAGCGACCTCTTCATCATTATCTCGTTCGCAACGTCATTCGGCCGGATATATTCACGCACGTCCCGCCTCCAGCTCGTTGGTGAGGTCCCAGTCGTCGTGAACTATCTGAGGGGAATGCGTTGCCACAAGTATCTGAAGGTCCCTGAGCCTCGCCACATCCTTCAGCGCGTGACCCATCCTCTGCTGCCATGACACGTGTAACGATATCTCCGGTTCGTCGATCATCACGAAGGACGACGGCGGTGTTTCGAAAAGCATCCTGTAGAACATGATGAATATCTGTTTCTCACCGGACGAGAGATTCGCCAGCGGGAGCGTGGTGCCGTTGTCCAATGAGAAAACGATGTGGTCGTTCTCGTCTATCTTCATATCTTTGTCGAACAGGAAGCCGTTCACAATATCCTTGAGAACGATAACGGATTCGGAGAGGTAATAATTCCTTCCGACGAATTCGCCGATACCGTGTATGAGGTCCTTGTATTCCTTCTCCGATTCCATAAGGTCATAGCGGGTGGGAGGGAAACGGAGACCGGACGGTATATCTATATCGAATCCGGCGTCGCGTATGAAATTAAGTTTCGCGTTCAGGTCCTTCGCTCTGAAAACAAGTTCGTCGCCCATCATATCGTCGTCGTACGAGGGAACGATAAGCTTGCGGTCACGCTTCGCCGCTATCAGTTTTGACGATAATTCGTGAGCATACGTCTCGACCGCACCGACCGTACGGCCGCCGGCCCCCGAGGCGAATGTCCTTTCGGCGCTGATGTATGTCGTTCTTAAGATGGATGAGAGTTCGTCCGCCGATATCTCCGTCTCAAGTTCGTTCCTCTGCATCTGTATGAACAGTTCGTTCTCCGTTCTTTCGACGATGATATTAGTATCGTCGCTCAGCGATACGTCCATCCTTTCGAACATCACGTTCCGCAACCCTTCCGTATCGCCGGTGAACAGCATGTATATCATCTTTATCAGCGTGGACTTGCCGCATCCGTTCGGAGAATGTATATACGTTATCCCGTCGCCGAACACGTTTACGGTATGATCGTGACGTCCGAATAATCCGTAGACCGAGATCGTTCTTATCTTCATCGTTCAACACCAATGCCGTGGGAATATATAGAACATACCCGCCCTTCGGTAACGCCCGCACCGGCGGACCGTCCATAAGTTTATGTTCGCCGAACATTCTGAGGGTCACGATGGACACCGAAAAGGAATTCGATATCGTGCGGAAGCACATAGAGAACGGTGAATACGATATGGTAAGGCACAGGATCGGCGCCCTCGCG
The DNA here is from genome assembly GCA_009778265.1 of Methanomassiliicoccaceae archaeon. Classification (GTDB taxonomy): domain Archaea; phylum Thermoplasmatota; class Thermoplasmata; order Methanomassiliicoccales; family Methanomethylophilaceae; genus Methanomicula. Next base: position 3,064 of record WRKA01000100.1, read on the forward strand.
GACCGGACCGGCGATCTCTCAACGCTGATCAAATGCGCGTCGCTGCTGAAGGCGGTGGACGACGAGGAGGGATGCAGGGATATCATGGGAACGATCGCCGGGAAAGATATTGCGGACGGGAACGAAAGACTTACGGCCGCAATGTCGCTGAGAGGGCTCGGAGGCCCGGAGGACGCTTACCGCATGATAAAGAATGACGGACCGTCCGATCCGGTGTCAAGAGAGAAGGCGAGGTGCCTTCTGATGATGGGCCGCGGAAAGGAAGCGCTGCCGGAGATCAGGGCGATCGCGGAACCGACGGAGGACGATATGATACTGCTCTGCGGAGCGTTATGTTCCGCAGGAGAATATGACGAAGCATGCGATACGGCCGCGCGTCTCGCGGCCGGGAACGCAACGTACGATGTGCTGGTGAATCTGTGCAGCGTGCTGATCCTCTCCGGAAAGAACAAAGAAGCGGTGAGCACCGCCAGAAAGTATTTGAAAGAGGAGAAGAAGGACGCGGATTCACTGGCTCTCGCCGCATATGTGATGCGGATAAACGGTAAGACGACGGCCGCGGCCGCATACGCCCACAAAGCGTTATCGATAGACCATATGCACAAAGGCGCATTGGAGACGATGGCGTTGTGTCTCATCGAAAAAAAGAAATTCCCGGAAGCGAAGATGTGCGCCGGCGCGATCAACGAAAGATCGCCGGGAGATCCCGCGGCGATAAGGATACTGGATATGTGCAGACAGGCGTCACGGTGATCCGTGATCTATCCTTCTCATCTTTCTCTTCCCTTTGATTATCTCTTTCCAGAAGAACGGTGTGAACAGCAGGATCGCCGTACCGACCTCCAGACGCCCCACCCACATCAGCAGCGAGAGCACCCCTTTGCTGCCCGCCGAAAGCGACGCGATGTCCATGTCCGGCATGAAACCGCAGTTCGCCGTCGTCGTCAGCGAAAGCATCAGCGAATCCTCGATCCCCATAGGTTCCAGGATCATCAGTGCCAGAGAACCGAGCAATATCGTTATTATGAACAGGAATATGAGGACGGAGGATGCCGATACCGTATCCTCGTCCAGGACCTCGTCGCCCATCTTCACTCTGAAAACGGCTCTCGGATAGATGCGTTTTTTCATATCAAGCATCAGCGATTTCATCATTGTGACTATCCTTCCCACCTTGATGCCTCCCGCCGTGGACCCCGACGACCCTCCGATAAGGGCGACGATGAACAGGAACCCGACGGCCGCCGGAACGGTCCATAACACGTCATCATGGACCGTCAGCCCGGTGGAGGTGCCCATCGAGACTACGGTGAAGACGACATTCTTCGCATGTTCCAGGACGCCCTCGTTCGTGATAAGGCCGTATGTAAGCGCGAACACGGTGATCGCGGCGATCGAATAGAACACGAACATCGACCTGAACTCGGAGTTCTTCAGATATCCGGCGTGCTTTTTTCTGTAAAGGCGCTGATAGTGCAGATAGAAATTCGTACCTCCGAGGAACATGAAAAG
>WRKA01000101.1 GCA_009778265.1 Methanomassiliicoccaceae archaeon
ATGAGGCAGGTGAGGCCGCGGCACGGCTGCGATCCGTCCCCTTCGGAAGGGAAAGAAAGGGACGGGCGGAACCCCCCCGCGGTAAACATCTTATGCAGAGAGGAACGATCTATTCCTCTCTGCATTTTCTTTTTATTTACTTTTTTTTCGGCCGCCGAGACCGTTCACGTGTCGAATCTTCCCGCAGACCCGCCGACCCTGCATTAGTGATAAATATTATATCCCCTTTAGAGTGACTCGATGAAGGCCAACAGCGTTCACTTCGTTCTCAGCGGAAAGACACCATACAAAGATCTGGCGCCGGCATTTCCGGACATATTGAAAATGTTCCTGAAGGAAACGGATCAGATGCCGGAGGATGAGGAGATCCTCGCAATGTTCATCGAATTGAATCTATCCGATCTGGAGAGGAACATGAAGCCGGAAGGCTACAACAGGAAAGGGAAGATGAGAATGGTCTTCCCGACGGACAGAAAGGAATTTTATATCAAGGCGGTCGGAAAAGGGGTGGATGTGGCACGTGTCGGCGAAAGGATAAGCGAGATGCTGTCCGCGTCCGGCGTCCATTACAAAACAGTGAACAACGATCTTCCCGAGTACTGATAGGTCATCCGGTCAGTTCGTCCCAGCATTCGTCAAGCAGAGATATCTCCTGACGTACGCGGTCCTCTCTTTCCATCAGCGAGTTCAGGGATTCGAATATCTGTACGTCCACACTTTGCGACGATGTTCCGCCGAACGAATTGCGGCGTTCGACACATTCCTCTATCGGCAGTATCCCGAAAACATCCTTCTCTATCATATCGGAGAATCCTTTCATCTCCGATAACGTCAATTCTTCGAGTCCGCGGTCCTCGAGTATGCAGTACCTCACCGCCGAAGCGACAACACCATGCGCCTCCCTGAACGGCAATCCTTTGGCGACCAGATAATCGGCGAGGTCCGTGGCGTTGATATATCCTTTCGACGCCGAATTTAGCATAGTGTCTTCGTTGAATCTCATGGCCGCGACGATCTTGGACATCATGTTCGTACACTGGAGAACTGTGTCAAGCGATCTCATGACCGGTTCTTTATCCAACTGCATGTCGCGGTTGTATGTTAACGGAAGACCTTTCATCATCGTAAGCAATGAGACCAGGTCCCCGATCACGCCGCCGGACCTTCCGCGTATGAGTTCCGCAACATCCGGATTCTTTTTCTGCGGCATTATCGACGATCCGGTCGTACAAAGATCGTCCATTTCGATGAATCCGAATTCCTGTGACGACCATAACACCAATTCTTCGGCCATCGATGATAAATGGACCGCAAGCAGCGATGAACAGAAAGCGGCCTCGATGACAAAGTCCCTGTCGCTGACGCTGTCCGCGGAGTTCTCGGTAGGTCTCCTGAACCCGAGGAGGTCCGACGTCAACTTTCTGTCTATCGGATATGTCGTTCCGGCAAGCGCCGCCGACCCCAGCGGGCATACGTTGATCCGTTCGAACGCATCCATGAACCTGTCGGCGTCCCTGCTCAGTCTGAACGAATGCGCCATCATATGCTGGGCCACGCTCACCGGCTGTGCATGCTGCATATGTGTGAATCCTGGCATTATCATTCTCTGCGTGTTCTGCGCTATGTCGACGAGCACCTTTATCAGAAGGTTCACGGAATTCACGACCTCAAGAACGGCATCGCGGACGTACATCCTGAGGTCCGTCGCGACCTGATCGTTACGGCTTCTTCCCGTGTGCAGTTTCCCGCCGGCCGGCCCTATAAGTTCGGTCAGCGACACTTCGATGTTGGTGTGAATATCCTCCAGATCGCTGTCGATCACCAATTCATTATCATGCAGCTCGCTGAGCAGCGTCCTCAGCCCTTTGATTATCTCCTCGGAATCCTCTTCCTCCAGGATCTTACGGTCCCTGAGCATGATCACATGCGCCAAAGAGCCCATGATATCATAGAATACAAGCTTCCTGTCGATATTGAGCGATGACGTGAATTCCAGAACGGAGTCGTCCATATCGCCGTCGAACCTTCCGGACCAAAGGGCCTTTTTACTCATAGGATCACTTCTTTTTTCTTGTGTGGACCTTCGTCGTCGTTTTATTCGGAAGTCCCCAGCAGTAAATGAAACCTACCGCGGAATGGTGATCGAACACATCGCCTACCGCATAGGTGGATAATCCCTCGTCATACAGCGAATACTCGGACCTTCTTCCGACGACGACCGCGCTGCCCTTGTACAATTTCACTCTGACCGAACCGGTGACGAATTTCTGTGTCTCGTCTATAAATCTATCAAGCGATTCACGGAGAACGCCGAACCACAGACCGTTGTACGCCAGTTCCGAATATTTCTGTTCAACCGTCCTTTTGAACTCAAGGACATCCTTCTGTATCGTAAGGAACTCCAGGCCCCTGTGCGCCGTGATGAGCAGCGTGGCCGCAGGACATTCATACGTCTCCCTGCTTTTGATACCGACCAGACGGTCCTCGATATGATCTATGCGGCCCACACCGTGCTTCGCCGCCATTTTATTCAATTCCGTGATCAGCGTTACGCCGTCCTTCTTTTTGCCGTTGTATCCTACCGGAATACCTTCTTCGAACATTATCTCCACATATTCCGGTTCATCCGGGGCGTTCTTCGGGGACGTGGTCCACTCCCACGCACCCTCCGGAGGCTCTTCCCACGGATCCTCCAGAATGCCGCATTCGCAGCTCCTTCCCCAAAGGTTCTCGTCGGTCGAGTACGGGGATTCCTTTTTCACGATTATCGGAACATCGTTCACCCGTGCGTATTCGATCTCTTCCTCTCTGGTCATGACCCACTCGCGCATCGGAGCTATTATCTCGATACTCGGATCAAGTGAGAATATACCCACATCGAAACGTACCTGGTCGTTACCTTTCGCGGTGCATCCGTGCGCGATGAACTTCGCTCCCTCTCTTTTTGCGACCTCCACCAGTTTTTTGACGATCACCGGTCTCGCGATCGCCGTGCTCAGCGGGTACGCGTTCTGATACATGGCGTTCGCCTTCAGCGAAGGCCAGATGTAATCGTTCACGAACTCTTCTTTCACGTCGATATATTCCGCTTTCAGGGCTCCGATGACCTTTGCCCTGGCAATGATATCGTCGCTGCTCGGAGGCTGTCCCACATTTATGGCCACCGCAATGACGTCCAGATCATATCTCTCCTGCAGCCACCTTATCGCGATGGATGTGTCCAGACCTCCTGAGTACGCCAGTACGACCTTTTTCTTCTCACCCGCTACTTTCTTTCCCATAGTATCAGAGGGTGTATTTTCATTATGGTTTAAACATTGTGCGATGCATTTCCGCATGACGGCGGGACCGGCGAAGTATCAATATATTAAATATATGAAATTAAATTTTAATATTTTCAATTATTCGGGCCTTAACCCTATTGATATCATGTTTTGTCATCATATGTACACTCATGTATATTTTGATGCAAAAGGATTACTCGGAAACACATCAAATGTCTTGTGTCTCTGACGGAACAATACATTTATCTAACTCTCTTCGGTTCGGACAAAAATCAAAAGTGAGAGATATCGTATGAAGAAGATAGGTATCATCGGAGGGACCGGGTACACCGGAGGGGAGTTGGCGCGCATCCTGTCGGTGCATCCCGACATCGAGATAGCCGCAATGACGTCGCGCCAAAGCGCAGGTAAAAAAGTATCGGATGTCCAGCCGTACCTCAGGGGCTATCTGGATATCGATTATACGGAAAGTATCGGTAACGCCGATCTTGACCTGGTATTCGTGGCGACGCCGCACGGCGTGGCGATGAAAGAGGCCCCCTCATTGCTCGACTCCGGCATAAAGGTGATAGACATGTCCGGGGACTATCGTCTTCACGACGTACAGGAATACAAGAAATGGTACGGTCATGAACATACGGACGCGGAACATCTGAAGGATGCGGTATACGGGATGCCGGAATTCTTCCGTTCCGAGATCAAGAGAACGAACATAGTTGCGAATCCCGGATGCTATGCGACGGCGTCGATACTTGCTACGGCACCGCTGCTTATCTCAAAAGCGGTGAACGAGGACATCATTGTGGATGCCAAGAGCGGAACGTCGGGCGCGGGAATGGTCCCGTCCCCGAGGACGCATCATCCGTTCTGCGGGGAGACGATAATACCGTACAGCGTCGGAACGCACCGGCATACGCCGGAGATGGGATCCGTGCTCGATTCGGTTTCGAAAGGGAATGTAAAGATACTGTTCACACCGCATCTTTTACCGATAGTGCGCGGAATATTGTCGACATGCTACCTTACGCTGAAGAAGGACATGACCGACGGCGAGATATCAAAGATCTACGAGGAACAGTACAAGAACGAACCGTTCGTGAGTTTCGTCGAAGAACCGTCCATACGTGCGGTCGTGTGTTCCAATCATTGTCAGGTGGGCGCAAGGACGTTCAACGGGAAAGTGGTGGCGTTCGGAGCGATAGACAATCTCGTGAAGGGGGCGTCGGGACAGGCGGTCCAGTGCGCGAATATCATGTTAGGATTGAAAGAAACGGCCGGTCTGAGGACACCGGGAATGGGAG
>WRKA01000102.1 GCA_009778265.1 Methanomassiliicoccaceae archaeon
ATCGACAATTATGACGTTACGGTGACCGGAGATCAGCGGAATGATATCAAGTCCCCCTATGGCCTCCTGCCGTGTCTCTACACCGGGGATCTGCATCCCCTCGACCGCATCGGCCACTCTCAGTCCGATGGCGTCATCCGTCATGATGGGACTGCCGAGCCCTATCACCAGAACAATATCTGAAAGCCTGTTCATCCGCCCCTACGGTCTCTTTTTGTTCTCTTCCAGAGGAGGCATGGTCAGATCGCTGCCGGTCTCGGCCTTTCCCTCCTTATCGTTAGGCGACGGAGCTCTGAACATCGCCGTGAGCGGGAACGCCATGCATATGCCCACGCCGGCGGAATGCAGTTCTCCCGCTTCTATGGCGACGCGCATGGTCTCATCCACGAGTTCGGCGCTGACCGCGGTCAGGATCACCTCCTTCTCCGGGCTGAGGGCCATTCCCAAAAAGCCCTGATTCCTTGATTTCCCATGTCCGGGTATTATAGTTCCGCCCGGGACACCAATCTTTCCGATCGCGGAAAGGACGACGTCCCCCCACCCCTTCTTGACAATGGTGACGATCAGGTAGGCATCATTCCTGTATGTCATTACAACCACGCTCCTTTTCCTTCTACTTTCCTTCCGATGACCGAGGTCATCATTCGTAGTACTCTTCTGATGATATCGCACTCCTTTCCTTATATATTCTTAGTATCACTCCAAGCGCCGAAACGAAGATTATCGGCGCCATTACCATTAATATGATTATTCCGAAGCTTCCGGCGACCCCGCCGCCGTGCATGCCGAGGGCCAGTCCGGTATACATTGTCATCACTAATGTGACGGCCATGGGTCCCGTCGCGACCCCGCCGGCGTCGAACGCCACTCCCACGAGTTCCTTGTCGGTGAAGTACATCAGTATCAGCGCCAGTATATATCCCGGAATGACCACGAATTTCAGTTCTATTCCGTAAACGGCCACCGCCATACCTATCGCGACGAACGATGCCACCCCCAGCGCGAGCACGGCGATCAGCAGTTTATCCTTCAGTACGCCGTGCGACGCATCCTCCACCTGTTCCGCAAGGATCTTGACCGCAGGCTCGGCGAAGGTCACCAAGAAGCCGATACCGAAGCCCAGGACTATCACAATTATCGGGTGAATATCCGCCAGCGCCATTCCCACTCCGTTCGCCACCGGAAGGAAACCGGAGTTGACCCCGGTAAGGAACAGTATCATTCCCAGTGCCGCGAAGCCCATGCCGATCACCATCACATACATCGACGACAGAGGATACTTCAGGAACACCCTCTGGAAGATAATGAAGAAGATCACCAGCGGTATCATTGCGGTGGCCACATCCTTGATCACGCTGATCAGATGCTCGATCAGGAACGAGACCGAGAGGACGTAGTCGTCCTGGACCATCGTACCGGTGGAGACGTCGCCCGTGAAGATACAATAGAGCATCGTACCGATGATCGGGCCTATCGTGGCCATGCCCACCAGCCCGAAACCGTCCATCTCGGTCCTTGAGGAAAGCATCGAACAGAGACCGAGGCCCAGCGCTATCAGGACGGGGATGTTTATCGGCCCCGTGGACACGCCGCCGGAGTCGAACGCCATACCGAAGTAATCCGGAGGGACCACGAACGAAAGAGCCAGCACGATCCCGTACCCGATCATGAACAAAAGCTTCTGTGAAATGTTGTATACGATCCTCAATGCGGAAATGACCAGAATGAATCCGACGCCGGAGGACATGACGACGACCAGCTTCATCTTGTTGATCGACGGGAACACGCTGTTTGCCAGATCGGTGAATATCGTGACATCCGGGTCGGCGATCGTCACCAGAAAACTGATGGCGAACACGACCACGACCAGAAAGATGATGGAACCGCGTCTGGGTATCTCTGCGCCGACCGCACGGCTGGCAGGTATTATACCTATCTCCACGCCGATGAAGAACGTCGCTATTCCGACGATCACCATGACCACGCAGCCTAAGAAGAAAAATACATCCTTGAGGTTCGCACCGACGAATACCAGCAACAGGATCGTGACAAGAGAAACAATAGGCAGCGCCGACAAAAACACTGGTTTCAGTTCTTCCTTTAGCGATGCCATTTCGGTTGTTAAATATAATAATCTGTTAAATACATTCCGTCCGCATCATTTTTTCAATATAACGGAGCTTTTCGGCAATCGTTTGTGATTAATACATGTCTGGCTATACATGTGCCGTGGACATAAGGATGATGCCGGCGGCAATGTCGGGAAGAAAGAGGATAACGGACAGGCAGACGGAGGTGCTGAAAGCGGTGCACGAACACGGCAGCATCAACGCAGCAGCAGCATCACTGGGAATATCCGCATCGGTGGCGTTCCGTCACATCAAGGAGGCTGAAAGGTCGGTCTCGGAGACGTTGCTGAGATCGACCCCGAGAGGTTCCGTTCTTACCGAGGCGGGGAAAGAGGTCCTCGGAGCGATCGCATCCGCAGGCGAAAGACTTTCGTACGACAGAAGATTCACCGTCGCCTGTTCTCCCGTGACGGAAGAGCTGCTGATGTCTGCCATATCATCCGTCGGTACCGACGCGGACCTTGTGATATCCGACGACGAAATGAACATGAGGATGCTGAGGAAGGAAGAAACGGACCTTGTGATACTTGACGATCCGGTACATGTGTTCGACGACGACTCGCTGCAATGGCAGGAGATCGGTCTGATGGGGATGGTGCACGTTGATAAAGGAAGCTCGTACATCAGATACCGGTACGGGGCGCAGAGGATAGCGTTCAGGCAGCTTGATACGATCGGAAAAGAATACAGCATCGATTCGGAGACGCTGTCGCTGAACGACCTTCTCGATTCGGGGAAGAGCTTTTTCATAGACGAGGTGCTGCTGATGAGGAAAGGAATGCGTCTTCACAGTTCCACGGACCCCGCGCTTCTGAGGCACTCGATACTCGCCGTCTACCGGAGAACAACGCCGGCCGTAGAAAGACTGATAGGCGAACTGCAGAGAAAGAGGTCGTGAGATAGTTTTGCTGTCAACAGCAATACTATCCCGAAAACATCATCTTGTGTTATATATGCGGACGGGTATCCGCGTTATCAGGTAATACCATGGTAACACCGGCACCGGAATTTACGGAAGAGATAGCCGCCAACGGCGGCGCGAGTCTCATGCTGTGCTTCCAATGCGGTACCTGCACCGCGAGCTGCCCCTCGGGCAAGTTCACGGCGTACAGGACCAGGAAGCTCATGAGGGCCGCACAATTGGGACTGAAAGATGACACGATCAACAGCGAGGACCTTTGGCAGTGCACCACATGTTACACATGCTCGGAAAGATGTCCGCGCGATGTGCAGATCGTTGACGTTGTGACCGCGCTGAGGAACATCGCCGTCGCTAACGGAAAATTATACGAAGGGCACAAGAAAGTTGCGGCGAATCTGATCAAAGTGGGTCACACGGTGGACAACAACGACAAGATCAAGGCGCTCAGAAAGGAACTCGGACTTCCGGAGAACCCGCCGACCGTCATGGACAACGCGGCGGCGAAAGCGGACTTCGACAAGATCCTGAATGCGACCGGTTTCAACAAGTTGGTGAGCTGAAATGGCAAAGTATGCGTTTTTCTTAGGATGCATCGCACCTCTGAGATACCCGGGTATCGAGAAGTCGACGAGAGAGGTGTGCAAAGCGTTAGGCATAGAACTCGTGGAACTTAAGGATGCGAGCTGCTGTCCCGCGCCGGGAGTGATAAAATCGTTCAGCAAGGCGACGTGGTTAGCGGCGGCGGCCAGGAACCTGGCGCTTGCGGAGAAAGAAGGTCTGGACATCATAACGGTATGCAACGGCTGCTACGGTTCGCTGTTCGAAGCGGCCCATGAGTTACATGAGGACAAGAAGATGCTCGCCGACGTGAACAAGATACTCGCGGACATAGGTCTCGAGTACAAGGGCGGAACGAAGGTCAGGCATTTTGCCGAAGTTCTGTACAAAGAAGTGGGTCTCGACGCGATAAAGGCGGCGATCAAGAAACCCCTTGGGTATAAGGTAGCGACATTCTACGGATGCCACTTCCTGAAGCCGAGCAGCATAAAGAACCTCGACAACGCCGAGAACCCCAAGATGCTCGACGAACTCGTTACGGTCACAGGCGCGGAATCGATGCCGCGCCAGCAGAAGCTGATGTGCTGCGGCGCGGGCGGAGGTCTCAGATCCCAGTTCGGCGAGACCGCGATGAAGTTCACCAAAGAGAACCTGAACAACATGAAGGCGAGCGGCGCCGAGATGATCGTCGACGTATGTCCGTTCTGTCATCTTCAGTTCGACGCGGGCCAGAAGGAACTCGGATTCGGATTCCCGGTGCTTCACCTGTCTCAGTTATACGGTGTCGCGATGGGCATGGACGCGAAGGACCTCGGTCTGAACGTTCACGTAACACCTGTGAAACTGTAAATAAGAATAAACGGGGCGCAAGCCCCTTTAAAAATTTTTCACTCGTCAAGCATGAGCTTGGTCTTCGGGTCTCTGAGTTTCTTTATCTCCTCGCGCTCGACCGCCCGGACGCTCTTCTCGGGTACGGGAAGGTCCTCCGGTAATGTTGTCCCCATGTCGATCATGGCCATGCGTATCTTCTCCGCGATCCTATAGTGAACGTCGTTGGCCTCCGCCGCCGTGGAGGTTCCGTCTATTCTGAGTTTCTCTTC
>WRKA01000103.1 GCA_009778265.1 Methanomassiliicoccaceae archaeon
GCGCTCGCGGGATTGGTCCCGTGCGCGCTGTCGGGAACTATCACCTCATCTCTTTTCTCGCCTCTGCTCTCGTGATACGCACGGACGATCAGCATCGCGGTGAATTCACCGTGCGCGCCTGCGGCCGGCTGTAACGTCACGGAATCCATTCCGGCGATCGTTGCAAGTTTCCGTTCCATGTCGTACATCATCTCCAGAGTTCCCTGTATCGTGCTGTCGTCCTGATACGGATGGACCTCTGTGAATGAGTCCAGCGACGCTATGCGGTCCGCATATTTCGGATTGTACTTCATTGTACACGAACCCAACGGATACGGTCCGTTGTCGACGCCGAAGTTCATTGACGCAAGTTTCGTATAGTGACGTATCACTTCGCTTTCCGGAATGTTCGGAAGGTACAGCACATCCCTCCTCAATTCCTCCGGAACATCGGTCGCGCCCACTTCCGTGGCCTCCGCTTCCGTGATGATCTCTCTTGATGTTTTTGTCTGCGTGTACATCAGAGCACCTCCTTCAGCGCGCCTGCGAGTTTTCTATGATCCTCGTCGGAATGCATCTCCGTCGTGGCGATGAGCATACAATCGTCCATCCCTTTCACATGACCTTTCATCGGAACTCCGCCCATCACCCCTTTTTTCAGAAGTTCGGAATTGACCTTTGCCGGATCTTTTGACATTTTTATTACAAATTCGTTGAAATGAACGTTATCGAACACCAACTCTATCCCTTTCACTGCGGACAGCAGCGACCTGAGCGCTCCGGCGCGTTCCATGTTCCTCTTTGCGGTATCGATCATCCCGTCCGCGCCCATCGTTACCGCATACACGGCGGCCGCCACCGCCGTCAACGCCTCGTTGGTGCATATGTTGGATGTCGCCGAACTCCGTCTGATGTGCTGCTCCCTTGTCTGTAACGTTAAACAGAACGCGGTGCTGCCGCCGGCGTCCGATGTCATCCCTACGATGCGACCGGGCATCTTCCTGATGTGTTCCTGACGGCATGCGAACATTCCCAGCAGCGGAGATCCGGATCCCAATCTGGTGCCCATCGGCTGGCCTTCGCCGATCGCTATGTCCGCGCCCATATCTCCCGGTGACCTGACTATGGGCATGCACATCGGGTTCACTCCGATCACTAACGGAACATCGCCTATCTTCGATCTTATCGATGCGACATTCTTGTCCAGACATCCGAATAGGTTTGGCATCTCCGCGTACACTCCGCATACATCCCCTTTACCCACGGTGTCCGATATGTCATCCGATATCAGAGAACCGGTCCTCTTGTCGAAACCGTATGTTACCGTTCTTATTCCCGTTCCGGTCAGATAATTCCGCAGCACCGACCTCTTTTCGGCGCTGAGCGCCTCCGGGATGACGAACGTCTTACCTTTGCACATACGGGAACACATCCTCGCCGCCTCGCCGAGCGCCGTTGCATGGTCGTACATCGACGAGTTCGAAGCGTCCATTCCTGTCAATTCACATACAACACTCTGATATTCGAACAGCGCCTGCAGCATACCCTGGCTTATCTCCGGTTGATACGGTGTGTAAGATGTATAGAATTCTGATATTCCCGTGACATGATCAACCGCCGCCGGAACGTAATGCCTGTACGCGCCGGCGCCCATGAAACACGGTATGTCCGCGCCGGTCACGTTCTTCTTCAGCATTCCGGAGATCTTGGAGACCGTGTCCATCTCCGACATTCCGGCACCGATATCCGATCTCTTTCTGACGTCGCCCGGAACATCTGCGAACAGTTCTTCCGGCGACGTCATCCCTAACCGCCCTAACATACGGTCCCTATTCATAATGACCGTACATACTGCTCCTTTATTTATTTTCTTTAAGGCTTTTATTCCACACACCCGTATGGGTGTGATGTGTCAGCCGACATCGTGTTCTCTCTCCAGGCACATTTCAATCCACACACCCAGAGGCTGTGTGGATTGAAATCGTAGCTATACGGCTGTAAAATGAGGGTAAGCTCTCAACATCATGTATCTCGCCAGCGCAGACGGATCGTATCTTCGCCCTGATTGACATGTCATATCCGACGCACAGCGAAGACAGATGGTGCTCCAGTTCCTTCGCTATCTCTTCGCCCTTCGGATCCCAGTCGGTCATGATGATCGCACCCCGTTTTTCGTTGAACAGTCTTTCTGCGGTCCTCAGCGGACCTCCTTCCGCCTGGACGGCGATCATCTCCGCATTCACACCAAGGAGCGAGATCGCCCATTTGTCCTTGGTCCCTTCCACTAAAAGGATCCTTTCCGTACACATCTCCGAGAGTTCGTCCAGAAGTTCGTTCAGTCTTTCGGCCCTTTCGGAATTATTCATAACAACGCCTCCAGCGATCCGACGATCTTATCCGCGTCGCCGCGGACCATCACCGTCTTCTGTCTGTTCGTATGCCCCCGTATTATCTCGGATCTGCAGCCGGTCGCCTCCTCTATATATTGCTCGATCTCTTTGTTCGCCTTTCCGTCGAGCGGAGGCGAATGTACACGAAGGACCAAACATTTCCTCCACTCGTTCATTCCGTCCGTTCCCCTCCTGTCGGAGTTCGGAGATACCATGATATCGACCTCCAGCCCCCCGGGCACCTGACGTGAGACATCGCGAATGTTCATGATCGAGTATACAACAAGAGATTAATGATAGTTTTCAGGCAACGCGAAGGTCAGCGGTCCCGCGATCGGTGAAAGGATCGCGGGAAGATGTTTGTGAGAATGTTTCTTAACACCGTCAAAGAAGTTCTCCGTATCTGTTCACGTATCTTCTCTTCACAACGGTCACCAATGCCATGTACCCCGCCACCGTACCGATAAGCCAGAGGAAGAACACCGCCGGCAGCGGTGACAGTCCCAGTATATCACCGAGCGGCGTGAACGGGATCGCCGTTCCGACCGCGATCGCGACGCTCGTCAGTGCGAGCACCGGCAGCGACGCCCTGCTCTGAACGAACGGGACCTTCGGTGTTCGAATCATATGAATGACGAGGGTCTGCGTCCACAGCGACTCGATGAACCAGCCGGCGTGGAACACCGAGATGAAGAGCATCTGCTCCGGGGAGTCTGCCGCGAGTGCGCCGAACGGCTGCCCGACGGCCGCCGGACAAATGACCCAGAACAAAAGCATGTACGTTGTTATGTCGAAGACCGAACTTGTCGGCCCTATCCGCAGCATGAACTTTCCGATGGATGACGCGTCCCATTTCCTCGGACCTCTCAGATATTCTTGGTCCACGTTGTCCCACGGTATGGAGATGCACGATACGTCGTAGATCAGGTTCAGCATCAGTATCTGCAGCGGCAGCATCGGAAGGAACGGCAGGAACGCGCTGGCCGCGAGCACGGAGAACATGTTCCCGAAATTTGAACTGGCCGTCATCTTGATGTATTTTATGATATTGGCGAATGTCTTTCTGCCTTCGATTATTCCCTTCTCGAGTACCATAAGGTCCTTTTCCAAAAGGATGATATCGGCGGATTCCTTCGCGACGTCCACCGCCGTGTCCACCGATATACCCACGTCCGCGTCATGAATCGCGGCGGCGTCGTTGATCCCGTCCCCCATGAACCCCACCACGTGACCGTTCCTGCGCAGCATTCCGACGATGCGAGTCTTCTGCTGCGGGGTCAGTTTTGCGAAAATATCCGCGGCCTCGACGGCGTTGGAAAGCTGAAGGTCGTCCATCGCCTCGATCTCGCTTCCCAGCAGCACCGTATCAAAACCGATCCCGACCTTCTCGGCGACGCATCTCGTCACGCCGGCGTTGTCGCCCGTCAGTATCTTTACGCTGACACCGTGATCCGTCAGAGCCTTGATCGCGGCCTTCACCGAACTCTTCGGCGGGTCCAGGAAGGCCACGTACCCTATGAGGATCATCTCCGCCTCATCCTTTACCGAAAATACGCCCTCCGCGGACGGATTGTTCTTGTGCGCTATCGCAAGTACTCTCAGGCCTCCGTCGTTCATTCCGTCGACCGTCGATAATATCTCGCGTTTTATCTCGTCCGTCAGAGATGCGACCTCGCCTTTGTATTCGGCGCGGCTGCATATCGAAAGCATCTCTTCCACCGCGCCTTTGGTTATCATCTGTGTCTTTCCGGTGTTGTCCCTGAGCACCACGCTCATCCTCCGGCGCGAGAAGTCGAAGGGGATCTCGTCCACTTTCACGTATTTCTGCGACAGTTCCGTCATTCCGGCGTCGTTTATGTGCTTGATGATCGCTTTGTCCATCACATTCTTCATACCTGTCTGGAAGTAACTGTTAAGGAATGCATGACGAAGAACCCTCGGGTCCGGCTGCCTCTGTGTGTTCAGATATCTTTCCAGCGTTATCTCGTCCTGTGTCAGCGTTCCGGTCTTGTCGGTGCACAGTACGTCTATTGCGCCGAAGTTCTGTATGGAGTTCAGATTCTTGACTATCGTTTTCTGATCGGCCATCCTCACGGCGCCTTTCGCAAGGCCCGCCGTCACGATCATGGGAAGCATCTCCGGTGTGAGGCCGACGGCGACGGCAAGTCCGAACATGAGCGCTTCCAGCCACGCGGAGCCTCCCCCTCCCATGATCAGACCCTTCGTTATCCCGTTGACGAAGAACACGATGGGCACCATTATGCACATGAATCGTATCAGCAGCCATGAGACGGAACTTATCCCTTTATCAAAACTGGTGGGCGCCCTCTTTTTGGTGAGCGCCTTGGACAATCTGCCGAAGTGCG
>WRKA01000104.1 GCA_009778265.1 Methanomassiliicoccaceae archaeon
CCGCCCCCTCGGATGCGGACATCATGGCGGGAACGCCGCTCGGTACGGTAACGATGGGTGAGAACACTAAGGCGGTAACGCTGACCGCGGCCGCGAATGATATATTCGTTGTTGTCGAGGATGTATCCGGCAATATAAGCGAACCGTTCAAGATCGAAGCCGCGGCCTTCGTCCCCGTAACGGACATAACGGGAGTACCGGGGACCGGAACGGTGGGAACAGAGATCTCATTCACCGGCGCGGTCATAGAACCGGGTGATGCGACACTCAGGACGGTCAGCTGGTCCGTGACCGGCGGCACCGCCTCCGGAGCCTCGATCATGGGCGACCAGTTGACGGTGACCGGACCCGGAACGGTCATCGTAAAGGCTACGGTGTCCAACGGCCTCGGCGCCACGGACTACACGAAGGACCTCACGATAACGTTCAGCCCCGCCGCTTCACCGGATGACGATGATAAAGGATCGAACATAGTTCTTATCGCGGTGATCGCGGTGGCCGTAATAGCGTGCGTAGGGGCCGCGGTGTATCTCTTTGTCCGGAGGAAGTGATCCCGAAGGTCGTCGCCCCCCGGATGAAAAAGGAACGGTGCCCTGTGTGCCGTTCCCCGAAACTCCTTCTCGATCCTTATTTCCGGTCATTCAGGAAAGGTTGTCCTTTCGGTCCCGTTATTGTTACGTGCAAGCAGTTCTTTTTCTTCCGGTAAGCGTCACCGAGAGTATGACGGTGACCGCAAGTATCATGATTATGACGGCCAAGGAGATCGGCGTCCCGATGTGATAATGATGAGAGATCAGCATCTTTACGCCTATGAACGCCAATATCGCGCCCAGACCGTATTTCAGATACGCAAGCGATGATACCGCCCCCCTCAGGGCGAAGTATATCGACCTCAGTCCCAATATCGCGAACACGTTGGACGAGTACACGATGAAGGTGTTCGTGGTTATCGCCAATACCGCGGGAATGGAATCGAATGCGAACACCACATCCGTAAGTTCGAGAACGATCACGGCGAGCAGGAGCGGCGTCGCCATCTTCACACCGTTCTTCACGGTAAAGAAACGTCCTCCGTCATGATCGTCGGCGACATTCATGAACTTCCTGCACCACCTTACGATGACGTTATTGTCAAGGGACCCATCTTCGTCATCCTTCTTCATCACAGTTCTCAGAGCGGTGAATATCAGAACGGCACCGAACACGTACATCATGAGGTCGAATCTCTCAAGCAGCCGGATGCCGGCCACAATGAAGATGAGGCGGAACGCGAAAGCTCCCAATATGCCCATGAAAAGAGCTTTGTGCTGATATTCGTCGGGAACGCGGAAGTATGCGAATATAATGATGAACACGAACAGATTATCAACGCTCATCATCTCTTCCACGAGGTACGATGCATAGTAATCCGCCGCGATACCGGGACCGTACACCAGATAGACCAGAATTCCGAACGATGATCCGACGGATATCCAGAACGCGGAAAGGGCCAGCGCCTTCCTCATGCTCATATCTTTATTTTTTCTGTTGATGACGCCGAGGTCCAGGAACAGCAGAAAGGCCACGATAATGATGAAAACAATCCACATCGTGCCGTCGTCGATCATCATATCCTATATTGTAATGACGAACGATTAAAATGTTCTTATAATAACCGCATTTTCCGAACGGCCGCATCTATGGTCATCGATCCGGATCGATCGGTTTTTCGAATTGTTCGCGGATCTTCGGGACCTTGCGGGACAACTGACGCCACAACAGGGAGAGATCGACGATCTCATATCCGTGAGCGACGAAATTCCCGTACCTTCTGAGGCTGTCCCAGTCTATTTCCGTATGACTGTCCTTCATTTCCTGCGATATCTTCTCAGGATTCTCTCCGATGTAAGCCGGGTCCAAGGCGCAACCTTTCTGATAGATCGGACGTTCCATGAACTCTTTTTCGTCGTTTCCGAGTTCGGCCAAAGCATTCTTCACGGCGTCTCAATGCTCAGTTGAACGAATTCCCTGTCCATCTCACGCTGTTCTTGAGTATACAACTATGCCGTCCCTCCTCAGGTTACGCATAAGGCCGGAGTCCGGCCTTATCCCTCCGAGCGTGATCACGTCCACTTTCGATCTTATGAGGTCTTCCATATCCCTTACCAAGTGGGCGAGTCCGTCATAATCCTCTATGCGTCCGGTGTCGACGCAGAAATCATGATCGCTGTCATCGTCATCATCGCCTCTGGCCGCCGAACCGAAGAGCAGTATGCTGTCGACGCCGTGCCTTTCGGCTATCGGCATTATGATACTGCGGAGTTCCTCGACCGAGAGTTTGTCTTTCTTCATGATATATTAACCATGTTTTTCGGCGATAAAACACTTTGCCATCTCAATTAATGAAGTTCAACTCGGTCTGCAACATTATGCAAGGTCCCCCGACGGACATTCGCTGTGGAACAGGTCAGCGGCTTCTCACGAATTTCACATAATCAGGCTTTCCGGTGTTGTGTATAGCTATCATCATCTCTTCCAACGCATCGGAATTGCCGGAGACGATCATCACCTCTAAACATTTTTTATTTTGCAGATGAGAATGCAGCTGTGTTCTTATGATCGCGTCGAACCTGCTCTGCAGTACGCTCAGCCATCTGTCGCCGTGCGTGCTGTGGACGACGATGAGAACGCCTTCGACATCTCCGTCAAGTTTTTTTCCCATCTCTTCGATCTCGGCCTCCGCGATCTTTATCGAAGCGCGTACCGCTTCGCTCCTTCCCGCAAGATCAAGGTAATTCTGTATCTTCTCAAGCGACGTTATGCTGTCGTCGGTCATGGATATGCTTACTATCGTCACGATATCACGTTATTAATTCCGATATTATTTCGGAGGTATTTGTTAATAACTATCACGCAAAGGTTTAATAATCATCCCTGTTCCGAGATAATATGTTCGACGGAATGGGCGTTTACGAGGTGCTGCTGATATTCTCGGTCGTGATATTGATAATATCGTTAGCGGGCGCGTACATCCCGTTCCTGAAAAAAATGGATTCGAGACAAGTGCATCTGATGGTGGCCTTATCCGCAGGAATATTTTTGGGGATACTTTTCTTCATGCTCCTTCCGGAGACGTTCGACGAGGTGGAAGCGGCCGGCCTGGACGCCACGGACGTCGTACCGTGGATGATATGCGGTTTCCTGGCGGTGGTGTTCATCGATGTTCTTATGAAAAGAAGGCATATGCACGTCTGCGCATGCGAGGAGTGCGTCGATAAGGAGCACGGTCATGAATTAACATCATTCTCGGCGTTCGCCGGGCTGGCGGTACATGCCGCCGTCGACGGAATGATACTGAGCATCGGACTGAATGCGGGGGAAGAGATAGGGATGGTGGCGCTGGTCGGCGTCTCATTACATAAATTCGTCGAATTATTCTCGCTGTCGTCGACGTTCATGCTCACGGATATGAGTAAGAATAACAGACTCGTCTACATGATCATATTCGCTCTGATAACTCCGGCGGCGGCATTGCTGTCGATGCCTATGATCAACATCGTCGGAGGATTGGATGTGTTCATACCTCTCGCCGTCGCGACGGGAACATTCATGTACGTCGGCATATACGCGCTGCTGCCGGAGGCGTTCCACGAACGCCGCGACAGTCTCGTCTCGTTCGCTCTTGTGGTGACGGGCATAATCGCCATCGCACTGATAATGTTCATGCTCGGCGATACGAACATCCATTGATACGGTAAATGCGATACAAGATACTGCTGGCTATATGAAAGATCGCTTGTGTGAGTTTACGAAAAGATCGATATATCTGCGTTGCAGATACATTTTCAGCGTGCTTTTTATTCCGATACTTAAGCGTTTGCTTTGAAAACGTTTATCAATCAGTAATTCATTACGCCTTTCGGATGGGATAGCATGGGTGATGCGAATACTAGCAGAGCCTCTAAGGGAAAGGCGATTTTAGAGGGATTCTACAAGCGTGCCAAAGGCGAAATGCCGGACACCGGAGAGAAAGCCCCCCGAACGGGATTAGGTCTTAAGGACAGGTTCAATGCTCTCAGGCAGAGCGTGGCCCCGACGGACCCCGTTCCTATGAAGATTACCGATAAAACGCCGGTCTCCGAAAGAGAAAAGGAAGCCACAGTCATACAAACGAGCGCAGTACGATCGTCCGGAGGGGTAAGATTCTCCGACAGGATCGGACTCGATGTATCTTCAGGACCGGAAGGTGAATTCGAAAGGATATCCTTCGACGACGAAGATAACGCAACTCTGTCGGAGCAGGCGGAGGACCCCGTAAGAACGGCGCACACCGGGAAAGAGATAAAGGGTGTGCCGGTGATCTTCGAAGAGGATGCGGAGAGGACACACGAAGTGAAGAGTTCCGCGAACGCCGTAAAAGAGACGGTCCCCGAGAAAAAGATGTCCGAGCCGGCCGTGAAAGCGGCGGTCAATGACACGGAGATAAGGACGGAGACGAAGGAAAAGGAAACGTTCAGAGCTCCGGTCACGGAGCAGGAAGTAAGAAAAGAGGTGAAGGCGGACCCCGTGATAACATCGGGCGACGGCTTCGACGGAGGTTACGATTTCCTTCCGGTAAGAGGATCGTCGCAAAGGTCGGCCAACGGGAACAACATGCGTACAAGGCCCGCGCCCGTTATGAAGGACGCACCGGCGGCGAAGCAGGACGTTCCGGAGAAGAAACAAAGCACGATCCTTGCGGACAGACTGAAGGCAAGACTGTCCCCGAAGGTAAAAAGAT
>WRKA01000105.1 GCA_009778265.1 Methanomassiliicoccaceae archaeon
TCTGCGGCGATGTTGACCGCGAAGTCGTTGAACGCGCTCTTGTATCCTCCTCCGGCGCCGCAGCATCTCGAGTTCTCCCTGTTGCGCTCCATTTCGACGAATTTTATCCCTTTGATCTTTTTCAGGATGTTCCTCGGTTCGTCGTAAACTTTAGAGTGCCTTCCAAGATGGCACGGGTCGTGATACGTCACCTTAGCCTCGATCGGATGGTTCAGCGTCAGTTTCTTCTCTCCGATCAGTCTGTCGACGTACTGCGTGAAGTGGTATACGTTCTGCCCCGTTCTAGAATAATGATTGCCGAAGTCGGTGCCGACCGTTTTGAAACAGCCGGCGCAGGTCATTATCATATCCTTGGCGCCCATCGCGTCCGCCTTGTTCACCACGTTGTCCGCCGCTTTCTTGGTAAGCGTGACCACGCCGGTCCTCAACGCGGGCGATGTGCAGCAATATTCGTCCTGGCCCAGACAATTCTGTTTAACGCCCGCCCTGTCCAATACTTTGACACCCGCTTTCGGGATGTTCTGCATCCTGTACGATCCGGTGCATCCGGCGAACATGATGACATCGGGGACCTTCGATCTTTCGACGTCCTCCGGCCACCATGCGTCCCTTTCCGCAGGGTCTTCGCCGTACGGGTTGCGCCCTTCGTTTATACGGTCAGCCAGTTTCTTGTGCGCGGGCAGCGGACCGGCACCTATATCCACGAGCCACGCCCTGACCTTTTCCCAGAACGCTACCAGTTCGATACCCACATGACACACCGCTTCACAGTTCCCGCATCCGGTACATTTGTACATCGCATCGACGAACTCGTCGCTCACTTTGACATTTCTGTTGAGCAGTTTGTCGATGGCGTTCTTTTTGTCAAGCTGAGTGAGATAGTAGATCTTGCCTCTCGGCGTCACAGATTCCCAGGGGGTCTGCGCATGTGCTTCGCACACTTCGATACAATAGCCGCACTGAAGGCAGGATAACATTTCCTTCTGAATACGCGGCATCTTCGCAAACATTGGTGTTTCTCCCATAACGATGACCTCGGTTTTCACATGTTCTGTGGCCATGTCCCAACGCTGTGCCACTTATTATTAACCCTTAAACGAGCCACAGTATATGTAGGTTTTCTCAAAGAGCGTGCCGTTGATATACTTCGGCGGCATTATCGGGCATGAAATGATACGTCCCGCATACTTTGATAACGGTGCCACAACGGCGGTCGCAAAAGAGGTGCTGGATGTGATGATGCCGTTCTTCACCGGAGAGTACGGGAACCCTAGCAGTATACATACCATGGGCACCGCCGCGTCGAAGGCGGTGTCGGAGGCCAGAAAAAAAATAGCGGCAGCCGTCAACTGCAGGCCGTCGGAGATCATATTCACATCGGGAGGGACGGAATCCGACAACACGGCGCTGATCGGCGCCGTTGCCGATACCGGAAAAAAGAAGATAATAACTTCCGCCGTGGAGCATTCGGCGGTCCTGGAGGCGTGCCGGTCCCTGAGCGCACGGGGGTACGAGATCGTTATCTTGCCCGTGGACGGGGAAGGAAAGGTCTCCGCGGATGAATTACTGAAGGCGATCGACAATGATACGGCACTCGTTTCGGTCATGACAGCGAACAACGTGATAGGAACGATACAGCCGATAAGGGAACTTGCGGAGATAGCCCGCGAACACGGCGCGCTGTTCCACACGGACGCGGTGCAGGCGTTCACGAGAACGGACATCGATGCGGAACGCGACCTCATCGACCTGATGTCGATGTCCTCGCACAAGATACACGGTCCGAAGGGGGTCGGTGCCCTGTACGTAAGGAACGGTGTGAGGATATCGCCGCTGATCCTCGGCGGAGGGCAGGAGAGCGGACTGAGATCGTCGACCGAGAACGTCCCGGGGATCGCGGGCATGGGGAAAGCCGCGGAACTGGCGATGTCCTCGATGACGGACGACGTAAAAAGGATGACGGAAATGCGCGACCGTATAATCGACGAAGTGCTGAGTCTGAAAGGCTCGTATCTGAACGGTCCGAGAGAGAAAAGATCTTGCAACAACGCCCACTTCGGATTCGAGGGCGTGAAGGGGAAAGATCTTGTGCTTGCGCTGAGCAGAATGAACGTAATGGTATCGACGGCATCCGCATGTTCCGCCGGAAGCACCGAACCGTCGCATGTTCTGACGGCGATAGGAAGATCGCCGAGCGAGGCGTTCTCGTCGCTCCGCATAACGTTATCCAGGTACACGACGGACGACGAGGTCGGTATTCTTCTGGACTCTCTCCCGAAGGCGCTGAAAGCGGTCAGAGAATAACGGTCGCCGCAGAAGTTCCGAGATCACACCGGCCGCAGGACGGCAGATTTAAGATCTGTTCTCTTCACCGATATCGTACAAACCGTTTTATTGCCCGAGGCGGTTAGGAACAGAACGGGGAGAGAAGAACATGGGCACCGCCGAATTCATTAAAAAAGTGCCGGTGCCCGTCTGCGGCCTGGCGTTGGGTCTGGTCTCGCTGGACAGATTCCTTTCGGCAAATTATCAAAATGTTTATCCGTACAGTATATGCGCACTGCTCTCGCTGATCATTGTGATACTGTTCACGATAAGAATGATCATCGACCGCAAAGGAGTGGCCGCGGAGATAAAGAACCCGGCGGTGTTCGGCGTACTTCCGACGTACACGATGTCTCTGATGCTTCTTTCGGTGTATGCGTATCCCTATACGGAAAAGGTGGCGCTCGGGGTGTGGGCGATCGCGGTGGTCGTTAGCTACGTGCTCATGATAGCGTTCATCAGAAGGTTCCTTTTCGGTTTCAATATAGAAAAGGCATTTCCGAGCTGGATGATAGTATTCGTTGGTTACGTGGTCGCGTCGGTGACATCTCCGGCGCTCGGTATGGAAGAGCTGGGGAAGATGATATTCTGGTCCGGCATCATCGGATATGCGGTCATGCTGCCGCTGACCGCATACCGCGCTCTCGCGGTCAGAGGAACGCCCGATCCGCTGATACCGACGATGGCGATATTCGCCGCTCCCGCCAATCTGCTGATCGTCGGATGTCTTTCGGTCCACGATGTTCCGCCGGAGATGCTGCTTACCGTATTAGTGATATTGAGCGTGATCTGCTACGCAGCGGTGATCGCATATATTCCAGTGATGCTGAACAGAAGATTCTATCCCAGTTATGCCGCCATGACCTTCCCGATGGTCATAAGCGCGGCATCGTTCTTCCAGCTGGGCGATCATTACGGTCTCGTATCGGATGTGTTCGTGATGCTGCGGGAGATCACGGCGGCGATCGCCGTGATAATGGTAGCCTACGTGTTCATCAGATATATCATATTTTTCAGTAAAATCGCAAAAGGCGCGGGGATCTGATCACTCTCTGTCAGGGCACAGCCATAGAACAATGAGATCATTCTCGGACCGCCGGCTCCGGCCGTCCCGCTTTCACTCTGTCCTTAAAGATCTCATGGATCCTCTGTCGATACTCTTCCATATACCGATCGTAGTTCTTGAAGACCTTGTTCTTAGGCTCTTCCGGCTCACCGAAATACCATTCTTTCTGTGCCATGTCAGTTCTCCTTATACGGATCCGCATTATAATTGTTTAGTTCCTCGTTGAAATATTCTTCAACAGAAGAGAAAGAAGCATCGTCAAGGCCGGACCCGAACTCTTTGACAAGAACGTCGATAGGCACGCCGGAGATCTCCGAGACGTTATATGTCATTATTCCGACCGGGTGTCTTCCGGAAAGAGAGAATATCTTGTCGGCGGAGAATATCTTCGGATTATCCCGCCTCCACACGGTAGAAGCACTGTCTGCCGCCAGAGCAACGCAGTTTTTGTTCATAATGAGTATTTCGGATGTCATGCCTGAAATGTTACCGACGGACCAGTACTTAATGGACCATTATTACATGTAGCCTTCACTCAGAAAAACAAAAACGGTAAGAAGCACAGGTACGATATCTCCGCACCGTGCCTCATGTTTCTATTATTGTTTTTTGCAGGAGCACGCTCCTTCTCCCGCACCAACCTTCGTGCTGCAGTCGAACGCTTCGCATTTTTCCCCTTCCTTCAGTTTCTTCGGGTACAGCCATCCGAAGACGACCGCCGCGGTCATCGCACCGGCGATGCCCGCTATGATGAAGTACAGCGACGACAGCGGCGCTATGCCGCAGGCTGCGTTGGTGAAGATCCTTGCGATGTCCACGGCCGGGTTGGCGAACATTGTGCTCGACGTCGTCAGTATCATACCGCCGACGAACAGACCGACGGCCAGCGGTGTCTTGTCCGATCCCCCCCGTACGCATCCGAATATCACGGCGACAAGCATGAACGTGCAGAAGAACTCCGACAGTATCAGATAAATGCTGCTGCGGTCCACTTCGCTTATGAAATAAAGCGATTGCACCGTGTCGTAGAAGAACACATTCACAAGGAGAACGCCGAACAGGGCGCCGGCCAGCTGTGCTATTATGTAACAACCCGCCTTCTTCGGAGAGCATTCTCCCGAGACGGTCAGCGCTATCGTGACGGCGGGATTGAAATGCGCTCCGGACAAAGGACCGAGCGTTTCTATCAATGCGAACAGAACGAAACCTACGGCCATCGCGTTAATGAAGACGAACTCATACGGCAAAGTGCTTCCCCAGACCAGCTGCGGCAGCACTATGGAACCGATCGCAACGACGATCAGTCCCATCGTTCCGATGAATTCTGCAACGAGACCTCTTGATGATATGAATGATGATCTATCCATGAGGAACGGGATGCGGAAGCGATTATTTATTGTTTTAGTTTTT
>WRKA01000106.1 GCA_009778265.1 Methanomassiliicoccaceae archaeon
AAAGGAACGAAAGAAGGTGAGCAGAAATGTCAAGGATAATAGGAATAGATCTGGGGACAAGCAACTCGGCCGCCTCTATCATGGAGGGCGGGAGGCCGACGATGATCCCCAGCGCGGAAGGAACGAGCGTCGGAGGAAAGGCATTCCCGTCATATGTAGCATTCACATCTGACGGTCAGTTACTCGTGGGAGAGCCGGCAAGAAGGCAGGCGGTCACGAATCCGGACGGAACGATAAAGAACATCAAGAGAAAGATGGGGACCAACGAGACGGTAAAAGCGGGAGGTAAAGAGTATACACCGCAGCAGATATCCGCGTTCATATTACAGAAAGTGAAACGCGATGCCGAATCATACCTGGGAGAGACGATAGAGAAAGCTGTGATCACAGTTCCGGCGTACTTCAACGATAATCAGAGACAGGCGACGAAGGACGCCGGCGCAATCGCGGGACTGGAGGTCGTGCGCATAATAAATGAACCGACCGCGGCCGCACTCGCGTACGGTCTGGACAAGAGCGGAGTAGAACAGAAGATAATGGTGTTCGACCTCGGAGGCGGTACGCTGGACGTAACGATAATGGAGTTCAGCGACGGTGTGTTCGAAGTGATATCGACATCGGGGGACACAAAACTCGGCGGTTCCGATATGGACGAGCTTCTTACGAAATACGTGCTGGGAGAGTTCCAGAAGCGCGAGGGGATCGATCTCACGAACGATAACATGGCCTTCTGGAGAGTGCGCGAGGCGTGCGAGAAAGCAAAGATAGAACTGTCGACGACGATGCAGACAGAGATCAATCTGCCGTTCATAAGTTCCGACGCATCCGGTCCGAAACATCTGGTACAGACGTTAACGAGAGCGAAACTGGAAGAACTTGTGTCAACGATAGTCAACAAGTGCAAAGGCCCGGTGGAAACGGCCATGAAGGACGCCAAGGTGACGAAGGACAACATAAACAAGATAATCATGGTCGGCGGACCGACGAGGATGCCGATGGTCCAGAATTTCATTGAGGACATCGTCGGATCGAAGATCCAGAGAGGCATCGATCCGATGGAGTGCGTTTCGATGGGCGCGGCCGTGCAGGGCGCGGTGCTTTCCGGAGAAGTGAAGGATGTCCTTCTTCTTGACGTAACTCCGCTGTCGCTCGGTATCGAGACGTTAGGCGGCATAGCCACGAAGCTGATCGACCGCAACACCACCATACCGACAAAGAGATCGCAGGTGTTCTCCACGGCGGTGAACAACCAGCCTTCCGTCGAGATACACGTTGTCCAAGGAGAACGTGAGATGGCCGGCGATAATACTTCGCTCGGAAAGTTCAACCTGGACGGCATACCCCCGGCCCCGCGCGGCATACCGCAGATCGAAGTTACTTTCGACATAGACGCGAACGGTATCATCAACGTGTCGGCAAAAGATAAAGGGACGGGAAAGGAACAGAAGATCACCATCATGTCCTCGAACAAATTAAGCAAGGACGAGATAGACAA
Organism: Methanomassiliicoccaceae archaeon; assembly: GCA_009778265.1. Lineage (GTDB taxonomy): Archaea > Thermoplasmatota > Thermoplasmata > Methanomassiliicoccales > Methanomethylophilaceae > Methanomicula. Next base: position 1,496 of record WRKA01000106.1, read on the forward strand.
AATGGTCAACGAGGCCGCGCAGTTCGCGGACGCGGACAAAGCGAAGAGGGAATCGATAGAACTTCTGAATCAATCCGAAGCTGCGATCTATACCGTAAAGAATTCATTGAACGACCTCGGCGAGAAGGTGACGAATGAGGAAAGGGCCAATGTGGAGGCCGCGATAACGGACCTCGAGGCGGCAAGGGCATCCAACGACGCCAAACAGATAAAGGCGAAGATGGACGCTTTGTACAAAGCCATGGAACCGATCTCCAAACGCATATACCAGCAGCAGGGGGCCGGCGGTCCGGACTTCACGAACGGAACAGATAATACTGACAGCGGGAAAAAGGGCGGCGATGACGGTTTCGTCGACGCCGATTACAAGATAGTAGATGAAGAGTGATGCCTAAGGACTACTACGAAACACTGGGCGTGAGCAAGGACGCCACACAGGACGACATCAAGAAGGCATACCGAAGGTTAGCACGCGAGAACCACCCGGATGTGTCGAAGGATGCGAAGGAAGTTGCGGAGGAGAAGTTCAAAGAGATCTCCGAGGCGTACGAGGTCCTTTCCGACGAGGGGAAAAGGAAGACGTACGATCAATATGGACATGCGGGTGTGAACCAGCAGTTCGGCGGCGGAGGGTTCTCGTGGAGCGACTTCACGCACTTCGACGACATAAGCGACATATTCGGGTCCTCCGGCTCGATATTCGATATGTTCTTCGGTTCGTCCTCCAGGAGGACCAAGAACGGTCCGGTACAAGGGGAATCGTTGCGGTATGACGTAAAAATAACATTGAAAGAGGTGCTCGACGGCATGAGCGAGGAGATCCAGGTCCCCAAAACGTCGTCATGCAAGGACTGCAGAGGAACGGGAGGAAAGGACGGTAAGGTCGACACATGCGAGCAGTGCGGAGGTGTCGGACAAGTGCAGATGGTACGCAACAGCCCGTTCGGGCGTATATCGTCGGTATCCGACTGCCCGAAATGCAGCGGTTCCGGGAGGACGTTCAAAGAAAGATGCCCGAAATGCCACGGGTCCGGACGTATATCGAGAACGAGCACCGTCAGCGTCTCGATACCGAAGGGCGTCGAGGACGGCACAAGACTCAGGGTTCAGGGGGAAGGCGACGCCGGATACAACGGAGGCCCGCCCGGAGATCTTTACGTTGTGGTTCATGTCAAAGAAGATAAACGGTTCGAACGGGAAGGCGTCAATCTATGGGCGGAGATGACGACAACGTATCCGAGACTGGTACTGGGAGGAACGGAAGAGGTCACCACGCTCGAAGGAGAAACAGCAAAAGTGACGATACCTCCCGGAACTCAGGTCGGATCCGTTCTCCGGCTTTCCGGAAAAGGGCTGCCGAAGTTCAGAGGGACCGCCAGAGGAGATCTTTTCCTAAGGGTGATGATAAACGTCCCCGCGAGGGTGACCGAAGAAGAAAGAGAATGTTTACGCAAGCTTGACGAAAAAGCGGGATCCCAGAGAAAGGGGAAAGGCATATTCAAGAAGTGAGGGCCTCCGCTCCTCACATCAATAAAATGAAAAGGGTTAAGTTCGGGGCACGGCCCGATGTTTTTTCAAATGCCGAAGAACTCTCTGACGTTCGGTCTTAGGAAATACCATATCAGCAGCACCGTGATCACCAATGTGAGGAGACCGGCGGGGAATGCAAGTATTCCGGAGATCGCGTTGAGTATGAGGAATATCATCGCAAGGAACCAGCCGATCTTGTTCCCGTTCTTCAACAGGAAGAATGCGATCAAAGCTACTATTCCTACGATCAGCATCACGCCGCCGGCAATAGTAAAGAGGCCGCCGGTGTCGATACCGTTGTCCTCTAAGAACGAGCCGCCGGCAATTATCAGTATTCCCGCTAACAGCATCAGAATTCCGTATAGTGCGATCAATATACAGATTATGGTCAAGAACGTGGGTCTTTGTGCCATGTTTTTAAATAATTCTTATAATATAAAATGATAACTTAATTTAACGCCGATTTATCGTAATATTCCGAAGCATCCTAAAACATATGAAAAAAGCAAAAAAAGAGCTCTGGATATGTGAAAAACGGGACTGTCTTCACGGTATTCGATCGGACCCCGCCGTCTTCAGCAGCATCTCCAGTATCTCTCTGTACGCGAGCCTTGCCGAATTTATATCGATGACGCTCATCGTGTACATCACACCTTTCTCAGAATAATCCCCTATCGCGGCCGCCGATCTCAGCTCCCTCTCCTTTCCGGAAAGACCGAGCGCGTCGGCCTCCAGCGCCTTTTCGACGATACCGCGGAAGTTTACGTATCCGTCGCCGTTACGGATCATGTCCTCGATGCCGCCGATCTGGAATGACAGGATGAGGGCGGTCCTGAGCAATCTCCGCATCGTCAGTGCGCAGGCGTCGAAGTGACCGTCGCGGTATGCGGAATTGATCTGCACGATCAGCCGATCGAACGCGCCGCGCTTACCGCAGAAGGTGTCCTCGGGAATGACTTCGCTGTCTGAGAGCACATCCTTCCCGCAGGCCACCTGAACATCCCGTTCGAAGATATCGCCGTATCTCTCCTCTATCGATCTCAGAATGCCGCGATCGAATTCCAGTAACCCGTCCACTCCGCGCGCGCGCAACGAACCGCGCTCTCTCACGCTTTTTTCAAGCGCCCGTCTGTCGGGCACGTCCAGACCGGCATCCGAATACATGGAGAGCATGCCGCCGAGCGAGAATTTGGTGCTGCCTTCTTTTTTCATAAGATAATAACAAAAGAGTTCGAACGCTTCCGTTTCCGTCTTCGATGCGATATCGCAGGCATCGGCGAACAGTGCCAGACGGAGCACGGGGGCTTTCGTCGTCTCCGCGGACCCGCGGACCTTGGAAGGTACGGAGACCCAGAGGTGTCCGTACTTGTTGTCAAGGGTCCTGAACGCATTCCTCTTGAATCTCAGTGTTCCCTCTATCCCGTACGGACGGAACAGAGTATACTTTTTTACTTCCTTTTCCACCGCTTCGGTGTCCGGCGGGGTCAGGCCGGCGGCCGGGTACATCCCGTGCACCGTCCTCACGGTGAGGTTCCCCGGACCGTTCTCTTTCACGAAATAATAAGAAAGAAGTTCAAAGATCTCCATTTCCGTTCTGTCCCTGAGATCACAGGCATCGACAAAATCTATCAGCTGCATCGCAACACCTTCCTGACCCCTAATCGAACCTAAAGATAAACCATTTGCGCAGGGTCTTTGATAGTAATGGCGCCGAGGGAGAGATTTGAACTCCCGAGGTGTTGTCACCAGTGGTTTTCGAGACCACCACCTTACCGGACTAGATTACCTCGG
>WRKA01000107.1 GCA_009778265.1 Methanomassiliicoccaceae archaeon
TTCATGATGAACGTCAACGACCTCACCCCCGGCGTAACGTACGAGGTATCCGGCACCGTGAGTTCGGAAAAAGAGGGGCCGCTGTCCGATGTTATTGTCACTTACTCGATACTGGGGCCCGACGGGACCCCGCTTTCGAGCGACGCGACAACATCGACGGATACGAACGGAGTGTATTCGATCCCGAATATCCGATTCGGTTCCACTGTGTTCATAAATGTGAGCAAAGACGAATACGTACCGGCGATAGGGACGTATGCGATGGGCTCGGTCTACGTTGACGGCAATAAGACAAAGGATTTCATACTCATCAACGTCGCCGACCTTCCCAAATACACCGTATCCGGGGAGGTTAAAGATGAGAAAGGGAACCCGGTGACGGATGCGGAAGTTTCGTATGTGATAGTCGGACCCACGGGAATAGAGACCGCCGGCACCGTAACGACGGACGGGTCCGGAGGGTTCTCGATCGAAAATATAACGCACGGTTCCATACTTACGATAACAAGCATAGACAAGGGCGGTTTCGGACCGGATGCCGGCGGTCTGCTGCCGTCCGTATGTGTGGAGAGCGACCAGACGCTTACGCCGATCACCATATATCCATCCGCGTCGGACAGTGCGGACACATGCTGGATCTGGCTGCTGTTAGCGTTCATCCTGCTGTTATGCGCCACGTTCTTCCTGGCATTCGGACGGAAGAGAGAGGACGAGGAGGAAGAGGAAAAATAAGGTATGTGCCGCCGGGAACGGTCGCGCACGCCGCCGCACGGGATCCGTACGCGCGTCGCTTCCCGGTCCGTCCGCCGTTCGGATATATCAGAGTACGTTAGAACACCGGAGGCTATCCTGTCCCCGTTCACTGTGCCGAACGTCCGTTCAAGGATGCAGCGGAACAATATGCGCGCGCGTCAGAACTTCCTGAACGAATATCTCAGCGCTTCCACCGCGGGAAGCTCTCCGCCGAGAAGGAACGTCTCAAGGGCGCCGCCGGCGGTGCTCACATAGGAGAACCGATCGGTCAGGTCGAACAGATCGGCCGCGCCCACCGTATGGCCGCCGCCTATGACCGACTGTCCCTTGCTGTCTATCATGGCAAGCATAAGTTCCTTTGTCCCGACACCGAACCCGTCCTTTTCGTAGAGGCCCGCGGGGCCCGACATGAACGATGTCCTCGACGACAGCAACACCTTTTTGAATTTCTCTATCGAATCCTTGCCGATATCCAGCGCCGCTTCGCTGACGGGAAGGTCGCCTATCAGGACGTTCGTCCGTTCCCCGTCCCTTTCGACGGCCACATCCATAGGTAAAAGGATCCTCTGACCGTATCTCGCAAGCATCTCCCTGGCCGCGTTTATGTTCTCCTCGGTCAGCTCTTCCTTCAGGATCTCCATGCTGGCGTTCCCGATATCGATGCCTCTGGCGAAAAGGAACGCATTTCCGGCCAATCCCGTCAGTATCACCGTATCGGCGGTGTTGCTTCCCAATACGTGATCGAGCATCGGCGACACATCTCCGAACTTCGCTCCTCCTATAACGAACACCGACGGTCTCCGCGGTTCGTCGAATATCGCCTTCAGCGCGAAGATCTCTTTCGCCATAAGTCTGCCCGATGCCGACGGCAGCCTGACCGGAAAACCCACCAGAGAACATTGGGAACGGTGAGCGGCGCCGAACGCGTCGCATATATAATAGTCGATGAGCGGGGCCAATTCGTTAACAAGTTCGGAATCCGCGTGCCCGCACATGTCCAGCTTCGCCGTTTCGCAGTCCAGCGAACGGACGTTATCGAGCAGAAGAACTTCTCCGGCATCCAGTTTGTTTATGCATTCCTTTGCCTTCTCACCCACGATGTCGTTCACGAACATCACCGGATGATTAAGATGTCTGGACAATCTTTTCGCATGCTGTTCCATCGGAATGAAATCCCATTTTCCCTTGCGGCTCTGATGCGCTAAAATAACAACTTTCGCCCTCTTTCCCATCAGTTCGCGGACCGTCGGGACTATCCTTCTGACCCTGGAATCGTTGACGATCTCCATCGTCTCTTTATTCAGGGGGCAGTTGATGTCCACCCTCAGCAGTACCGTCCTGTCTTTGAAATTGAAATCCTCTAAGGTGTGGAAGTCCTTCATCGTTATCCCGTCAGATGCCCATTGCCTTATCTGTTTTCTTCATCGACGCGGAAGCGTTCTCTTCGATCTTGCACATCGATCGTACACAATCGACTATCTCGGGGATGACGTCGCTTTCCTGGTGGACCGCCTGATAAAAATATAACGTATCGCCGACAACTTTAACACCGTCCTCCCAGACGATTATCTCGTACATGTCGCTTCTCGTTCTTCCCAGATCCCTGGCCAATTCCATTATCTGCGCCGTCGATCTTACGTTGTCCTTTCCTTTCACAAGTTTCACGCGCGGCGTCCTCTTCCACAGCGCGATGATGTCGTCCGTCGAAACTTCCGAACTCAGTCTTACCATTATCGTATGAAGGTGCATCAGTGTGGTCGGTACTTTCACGGCCATCGTCTGGATATTGAGCCAGGGCATTATGCTTTGTACGTCGGGACCGTGATGGGTCGGGAGTTTCAGCGAAGGCTCTATCGCATTTATCGGACCGTTCTTGCTGTCGCCGGGGTCCGCGCTCCTTCTGATCAGCGTTGCGAACACGTTCTGTATCTTGTACTTCTTATCCAGAGGATACAATGTTCTTATGAGCCCCGTTGTGTTGCATGATACAACGCGCGAGAACTGCGCTCCCCACGATTCTTTGTAATTGGCGGAAGCGTTGAACGATATTCCCGTGAGACTGTGATCCTCTCCGCCCTGAAATATCCCTTTCACACCCGCTTCCGAATACTCCTGTTTGTAGGCCTCCGCAACCTTCCCGGGCGTGCAGTCGATGATGATGTCGGCTTTTTTGTACATATCCTTTATCGTACCGGCCACCTTTATTCCCGCCGCTTTGAACGCTTCCGCGGACCCGTCGGGAACATACAGCGGTAACCCGAGATCGTTGGCGACCTTCGCCTCGAACGTCGGCCGCGTCTTGGTGACGCCGATAACTTCCATGTCATCCTGCTGACCGACGGCGGTAGCCGCTCTCTTCCCTATCGTCCCGTATCCGTTTATGCCGACCTTGACCTTCATATTGTCACGTGTTCGTATATAGGTCAGCAATAAAATAAGGTTTGCTTTTTCCGATGTCCGTTCCGGCCCGTGCGTTAAGTTCGGGCGGTTCAGAGCTTCCAATGTTCCGAGATGTATTCCTTTATCTTTTTTATCTCGCGTTTACCGTTGCTCTGTTCCCCCTTATCCTCGTTATATTCCGGATGTATCGTCCTTCCCTCGAGAGCGGCGAGAACGCCGGCGATCACCTCCGCCGTTGCGCGGAGGTGATATCCGCCCTCCAGAATGAACGCTATCTTCCTGTTCTCGGAGACCTTTATCAGACGTTCGCACAGTTCTATGTAGCCCTGGGTGTTCAGCAGCATATGAGAATTCTGATCGCAGTAGTGTGCGTCCACTCCTAAACTTACGACAATGAGCTCCGGCCGGAACTCTTTCAGTATGGGTATCGCGATCTCGTCCATCGCGGTACCGTAGGTACGGTTCCCGGAACCGGCGGGTATCGGGATGTTGACGGTGTAACGTTCTCCTTTCCCGGACCCGGTGTCCTCAATGTGTCCAGTTCCGGTATATATCCCGGCCTCGTGGAAATCTATCACCAGGATGTCGTCGCGTCCGTAGAATATCTCCTCGGTGCCGTTGCAGTGATGCGCGTCGAGATCGACTATCGCGGTCCTCACACCCACTTTCTCTACGGCTATGGCAACATTGTTCAGATAACAGAAACCGCCCATGCTCTCCCTTCCGGCGTGATGTCCCGGCGGGCGGGTCATACCGAACGTCGGTATCCCGTTCAGTGCCATCTTCACCGCCGTCACGGCAACGGACGCGGAAAGCATCGCAAGCTTGCACGTCCCGTCCTTCAGCATCGTATCGGGATCGATCGGGATGTTGCCTCCGGCCTTCAGACGGTCGAGGTGCTTTTTTGTGTGCACCCGGAGAACGTCGTCGTCCGTTATCATCTCCGGAGGGGCGACGTCCTTCCAAAGGCCTTCCTTCTCAAGTTTCTTCTTAAGCGTCCTTACTCTGAAGGGGGATTCGGGATGATCCTGCCATTGCGTATGTTCTATGAGCTTATCGTGATAAACTATTGCCATGTCACGCCTTCCGGGCCTTTCCCCGTAGGGAATGTTTATTAATTAATTCTTATCTTCCCAACAGACGCAAGTTCAGGAAGTATGTACCATGAAAGGCTCTAGAGCGTTACTGAAGATGCTGGAAGATAAGGGGGTGGAGACGATGTTCGGATACCCCGGAGGACAAGCTATACCCATTTTTGACGAGATCCTCAATTCTTCGGTAAAACACGTTCTCGTAAGACACGAGCAATGCGCGGCGCACATGGCCGACGGATACGCGCGGGCGTCGGGAAGACCCGGCGTCTGTCTGGCGACGTCCGGGCCGGGCGCGACGAATCTGGTCACCGGAGTGGCAACGGCGTTCGCCGATTCGATACCCATGATCGTTCTCACGGGCCAAGTCTCAACGCGCGTTCTCGGCATGGGCGCGTTCCAGGAGGTAGACGCCTTCAGTCTTATGATGCCCGTCACCAAATACAATTACCGCGTGCTCGATCTGCAGATGCTGCCGGAGGCCGTCTCCAGAGGATGGGACATCGCGCTGAGCGGAAGACGCGGGCCTGTTCACATCGATCTTCCGGTGGACGCGATGAACTCCGAGATAGACGCTTCGCTGCTGGAAAGGACGTTCGATCCCGTCG
>WRKA01000108.1 GCA_009778265.1 Methanomassiliicoccaceae archaeon
GGATATAAGAGCAGTATGATCGCGTCGATAGAAGAGAATACCGTCTATCTGGAACTCTTGAGAAGGGACTACAGCGTGACCGTCGGAAGAACAACGAATGAAAAAGAAGTTGAATTCGTTGCTGAAAAGAACGGTAAAAAGGTCTATGTTCAGGTTACGCATACCATCTTATCCGACAGGACGGCGGACAGAGAGTTCTCGTCACTCCTCTCCATCAAGGACAACTATCCCAAATTCGTTGTTGTCGCAGAGGATCAGTGGCCGTCCGATCATGAAGGCATAGAACAGATCGGATTGGCGGATTTCCTTTTGTCGGACCGCTACTGAAATCACACATTCGGACGTTCTTCCGCGTAATGGGATCGGTGTTCGGAGATCGTGCGCTCATGCGTCCCTTTGAATATCTCTCTGACATCGTCCTTCGCGGATATTTTGAAAAGTATCGTGTTGCCTCGTACCGAGGTGACGGTCACCGACACCCGGAATACGTTACCGGCAACATGGTCCACGGTACGTTCGAGTTCCATGCTGTCGCCAGAAGAGTTCTTTTCTTTTCCGAACGCTTTTTCGATGATCGCACATGACGCCTTTTCCGTCATGAAGGCGATGAGGGACATGACCGATGATGTGCTGTCCTTTTTAACAGACAACCTGTCGAAGAACTCTTCCGCGCTCATTGAGATCTCTGCGCTCTCCCCGATATCTATCTTCGATCGATGATCCCGCCCTGAATGGCAAATAACCCTGCGACGACATGATTACAGATCAATCTCTGTCTGCCTGCGGAACATCCGCAGCAGAACCCGTCTATATCGCGGCCGTCCTCCGTGAATATCACATATCCGTTGTAAGTACCGTGCTTATCTTTTACTGAGAATCCGCAACCGAGTTCCGTCTCGTGCGGTTCGGCGTTCCCTTCTTCGTACAGTTTTATGCCGCTTTTGATCACGCTGATCTCATGTCTGTTGCTTTCCAGCGTCTCCACGTCCACACATATCCTGCCGCACCCTCTCATCATATCCCGTCTCCCAACGTTTCTGCGATACCGCGTTCCGTTCTTATCCTCTCGATCACCTTCTTTTTCATCCCCGGGCCGATCTCAGCGATCAGAGGATCATAAATGATCCTGCCTTTGAACGGAATAAGTGGTGTGTTGACAGTATACCGCTGTTATTGATAAAGATGTCAGCATATCTGAGAAGAGAGTGCATACGAGGGCCGTTTCGAACATGAGCCGTCCGCCTCGCTGATATATTTAATAAAAAATATAATAAATCAGGTATGCCTTTCGGTATATGGGATGCACATTATGATCGAGAAGAAGATAGAACATTGGAAAAGCAGTTTGATCGACCTTTCCAAAAGCAATCCGCTGATCAACCGTCCGGAACCCGCCAAGAGCGCCAAAGTGAACAGACAAAGCCTGCGGCTTGAGGAAGATATCGCAAAGCTCTGGAAACAGTTCTCGGAAGGCGACAGACCAATGAAGTTCGCCGTGCCGAAAGGCGGCGTACCCGACGAAGAACCGGAAATGCCGGAGGACAGACCGACGGACGCGGCCGACCGCATAAGAACGCTGAAAGTATTGCGTAAAAAAGCTAAGCTGTTCTTTGAAGAGACGGGACTGAATAACCTTTATCTAGCGTTCGGTTTCCTAAGATGGAAGGAACGCGATACCGGGGGCGAGATGCGTTCCCCTCTGATATTGGTTCCCGTACGCATTGAGCAGGAGAATCAATTCCAGCCGATGGTGCTGCACCGAAGCGACGACGAAATGAGCTCCAATCCCGCTCTGGCCCTCAGACTGGCGAACGATTTTGAAATTAAAATGCCGGATCTCGATCCGGACCTTGAGAATCTCGATAAATATTTCGCCGCCGTCGCCGCCGCGTGCAGGAATAACGGGTGGGGGATCGAAAGATCGGTGGAACTGTCGTTCTTCTCTTTCCTTAAGATAAACATGTACCGCGACATAGAGGCGAATGCCGAGATAATAAAGGATCATCCCATAGTTCGCGCGATCGCGGGAGAACAGGTACAGGACCTCGGGGAAGAACCCGGGATCACCGGATTCAAACATGACGAGGTGAGGCCGTTCGCCGTCTTCAGCGTCGTCGATGCCGATTCCAGTCAGCAGGATGCGATATTCTTGGCGAAGAACGGAAAGAGCTTCGTCCTTCAGGGTCCCCCTGGCACCGGTAAATCTCAGACGATCACCAATATAATCGCCGAATTACTTGCGGACAGAAAGAAAGTCCTCTTTGTCTCGGAGAAGATGGCCGCTCTGGACGTCGTTCAGAAAAGACTGGCGAAAGCCGGCCTCGGAGATTTTTGTTTGACGCTGCACAGCCACAAGACAAAACGCGACGACGTCATCGAACAGCTCGTACGATCATTGGAACTTGCGAAGAAAACGATGAGCCTTACGGAGAACGTTGACGTTAAGCTCAACAACCTGGACATTCTGAGAAGGGAACTGAACGAATATGTCCGTGAAATGAATTCCGCTATAGAACCGATCGGAAGAACGATATACAAGATGACCGGGGAGATATCATCTCTTGCGGAAGCTCCGGACATACTTTTCGAAATGAAGGATGTCGATAAGGTAACGGCACAGACGCTGGACAGTATCCTGCATAAGATAGGCGGACTCTCGCAGATCCTGGAGAGATACGGATGGCAGACCGACAGTCCGTGGAAAGGGACCGCGGTCAATGACGCAACGTACGAATTAAAACAGAGATTCACGGCGGAGACGGAAAAACTGAATTCGTTCGTAGTTAAGAGCAAAGAGATATTGTCTTCCCTGGGAATTGAAGGATTCGGAACTTACAACGGATCCGAAAAAGTTGTCGCGGCGATCGGTACCGCGTCCTCCGTGCTGGCAGGATGCGACGCCGACATCCTGCTGCTGGATTCTGGACCGATACTCCAGAGGTTCAAAGCGGAATACAAAAAGATGTTCAAGAGCAAGGAATATAAAGAGAGTGCAAAACTTATCGCTTCCCGGCGTAAAGATAAAAAGGAATTGCCGGAGAACGATGCTATAAAGCTGCTTGAGGACCTTATAAAAATAAACGAAGGTCTCGGCGGCAGACCGTCCGTATCCATGAGAACGGCGGATCACGGGAAGGTATCGGCCTCTTTCGGAGAACTGAGCGCTCTGCTCAAGAGCACCGAAGGAACGATCAGGTTCTTCGGCGATTTCTTCGGCATGAACGCCGGCGACGCGTCATTGGAAGAACTCAGAAAAAAGACGGAGGCGTGTTCCAAAGATATCCCGTCAATGGAAAGATGGATCGACATGCGCGATCTCCGCCTCTCGTGCGAAGAACTCGGTCTCGGAGATTTTATTTCGAAGATAGAGCAGCAGAATATCGATCCCAAGCTGATGGTACCGGCGTTCAAGAAGGGATTCGACCTGCTTTGGCTGGACACGGTGAAACAGGACCGTCCCGCGGTGAAGGATTTCAGACGTCTGAAACATGACGAGAAGATAAGGGAGTTCCGCAGGCTGGATTCCGCGCATCTGAATATTTCGCGTGATGCGCTGAAAAAGGAACTCGTCTCCAGACTTCCGTCGTACGATTCGCAGACGTCGAACTACGGCGAATACAGAGTACTGAAGAGCGAGATCGGGAAAAAGAGGAAATATCTGCCTATACGCAAGCTTATAGAGGAAGTGAAAACACTTCTTCCCGTTCTGAAACCGTGCATGATGATGTCCCCGCTTTCCGTGAGCACATATCTCGGAACGGCGGATTACAGATTCGATACCGTCATTTTCGACGAGGCGTCGCAGGTACGTACGGAAGATTCCATCGGCGCCATATTCAGAGCGGATCAGGTCATTATTGCGGGAGACAGCAAACAGCTGCCGCCTACGAATTTCTTCGCGAAGATGACCCAGGAGGACGATATTGAGGACGAAGAGATGATGGACGACACCGGTGCGTACGACTCGCTGCTGGAAGAGGCCGCGGTATCGCTGCCTCAGAGAACGCTGCTGTGGCACTACCGCAGCCGTCACGAACATCTTATAGCGTTCTCGAACAACAAGTTCTATAATAACGGGTTATACACATTCCCGTCCTCCGGCGAGAAGATAGACGGGGACGGTGTTGAATATATCTATGTTCCCGACGGGACGTACGATTCCGGAAAGGGAAGAAAGGGGAACAGGACGGAAGCGAAGAAGGTCGCAGAACTGGTGTTCGAACATTTCCGTACCGCGCCCGACAGAAGTCTCGGTGTGATCGCATTCGGCGAGGGTCAGCAGAATATGATCGAGAATGAGATACAGGAGATGCGCAGAACGCATCCTGAAGCGGAGGATCATTTCAACGAGGACAGAGAGGAAGCGTTCTTCGTGAAGAACCTGGAGACCGTGCAGGGCGACGAACGCGATAACATAATATTCAGCATCGGGTTCGCCCCCGACACTCCCGGAGGAAAACTGAGGATGTACTTCGGTCCGCTGAACCTGAGCGGCGGAGAGAGAAGACTGAACGTTGCCGTTACGAGAGCGAGATACAACGTCAAGCTGGTCGGTTCGATACTTTCGACCGATATAACAACGGAAGGGGCGGCCGGAGAAGGGCGCAGACTTCTGAGACAGTACATCGACTTCGCCACCCGGGGACCGTCGGTATTGGGGATCGAGCTGAACCCGGGGACCGCCGCACCTTCGGACACGCCGTTCGAGAACACCGTCCGCGCTGTCCTCGAAGCTAAAGGATATGACGTTGTGCCGCAGGTCGGATGTTCCAGCTACCGTATCGATATGGCCGTCCGTCATCCGAAATTCAAGGGGCGCTATGCGATAGGGATAGAATGCGACGGCCTGAACTACAATTCCGCAAGGACCGCCAGAGAACGCGACCGCATAAGACAGAGCGTGCT
>WRKA01000109.1 GCA_009778265.1 Methanomassiliicoccaceae archaeon
GAACATCGCCGACCTCGGTATATCCGTACTCGGCAGGGTGGCCAGTCAAGCACCCCAATGCTCTCCCTAAAGGGGATCGAGCAAGCCCCCATTCTTCAGATGGGAGTACTTGACAAAAGATTACGGGGGGAGGTCACCGAAAGTGGCCCCTCCCCGAGAATGGATCTTGTATCGGGTTTAGTGGCAGCTGCCGCCGCAGGATGCACATCCCTTTACGTTGGGGTTGTGTATCGTGAGCCCCGTTCCGAAGTTGGGGTCGTCTATGAATTCTATCACACATTCGTCCAGCTCTTTTGCCGTTTCCGTGTCATAGAACAGCGGGAACTTTCCCGCATCGAAGACGATGTCCCCTTCCTCCGCCTTTTCCTGGAAGGACATCCCGAACTGCGGTCCGGAACACGCCATCCCGGCAAGGTAGATCTTAACACCGAATCCGTCCTTCTTGTTCTTCTCAAGAAGCTCGGAAACGAATTTTGCTGCGTCATCTGTTATTGTTACCATTGTATATCACTTAACCCTGCTATCAATAGGTAGTATTTAAGCACAACTGAACCAACCGCATTTTTTTCATGTTTTCCGGCGGCCGCCGATCACATATCCGTTATTTCGGGAACATCTCTCTGAACTTGCGGAATGCATACGACTGAGCGTGGGTCATCGACATCACACCCGCTATCTGCATGGTCTCAAGTATCTCGTTCCTCGTCGCGCCCGCTTTGACGGCCTGACGCATCTGCACTTCGATACAGTGCTCCGCGCCCAGCGCCGCGGCGGCCGACAAGGCCGTGAGATATCTTGTTTTTCTGGACAGTTCCCCTTTGCCGTAGAACACGGACTTGTTGGCGTTCGCGACCGGTATGAATATATCCGGGCGCTCCGAAAGCACATCGTTCACAAGCGGAATGAAACCGTAATCCTTCTCTATCGCTTTCAAGATATCTTTCGCTATCTCCTCGTCGCTCTTTTCCTGACACATGGATGTAAAAAAGGAGGGGATGGTTAATAATCCTGCCTATCCTACCATCGGATACGACGCGGTATCTCATCTTCCCGGCCGGTTTCCGCCGGTATCGCGATACTTCGTTCACACCGGAAGACGGCGAGTTATACTAACTGTAATATTCAGGTTTTATCAATAGAACGCATCTTAAACACATTCATCACAAAACGCGAGGAAGTGCGAGAGATGATGAATGAGACAAAAATGCTGAACGACGCGTTCAGAACGGTCGGTATGGAGCACGGTTACGATTCCGTCTCGGCGGATTTCTCCGAGTTCAAGGAATTCAAGGTGAAATGGCAGAGGTCCGGAAGCTGGGCGGAGTTCGAAGTGTCCGATTACATCATGGATGCTCCGTCGGAAGTGATGAACGGCCTCGCCGAGACGATATTCTCCAGGATCTCGAGAAGATGGAGCAGGAACTACCCTCCGGCGATGATGGATTGGATCACGTCCGGGGATTTTGTGAAAAAGAAGCAGCCGTTATATCTGATGAGAGCACGTAATCTCGCCGGGAGACCCGACGGCGTGCATGTGGACCTTAACGGATCATACGGACGGCTGATCGATATGGGTCTTACTAATTATGATGAGGATCTGAAGATAAGCTGGACGAGACATCCGAACACGAAACGCGTGGGATACTGTTCCGTACTGATGAGAGTGATCGCCATATCCTCTGTTTTTGACGTTCCGGACATACCCCTGTTCGTTTCCGATTATGTGCTCTATCACGAACTGATACACATGGCGAAAGGATTCGACCCGTTCGGGCAGCGGCACGGTCCCGATTTCCATGTCCTGGAAAGACTGTATCCGAGAAGGAAGGAGGCCGAGGAGTGGCTGAAAAGACTGAGACTGTACATCTGAGATCGGCGTTCGGTGTGTTACATGGATCCCGCATACAGACAGATGCCGCCGAGAGACAGTAAAGGAAGATTTATCAAAACTCCCGAAAACAAGAGAAAAATTACGATTGACAGCAGTGTTATAATAAGAGCTGTGTTCTCGAAACGCGATTCGGAAAACTCCGGCACAGCGAGTGATCTTAAAATGCAAAGATAAGGACATCCCTATGCTGACAGATATCATTGTTACCGAATGCATAAAACGTACATTCAGACCGGATTCGAGAGCTTCAACGTCAACGATGAAAACTAAATTAAAAGAGATCTCTCCGCACATCATAAGACTGAACCCGATCACTCCGATAGATGAATTGAGAAAAAGATACATGATCAGAGATCTGAATGACCTAAAAATACTATATTCGGCGGACAAAACGGATTCCGACGAAGAAGGAAACGAAAAATAGAAAAATTTATACAACCGATCCACTCTCCTCATTATCGCCTTCGGAAAAAGCGTATTGCGCACAGCCCATCAAAAGGGACGGCGACCCTTCTGAAGGTCCTTTTATCTGCAAATTAAAGAAGTGACCACAGCGCGAATAATGGTCTGAGACTGCCGAAAGCACATCCGCCCCATCTTTGTGCGGATCGTGTATCTATGCTGTTCTGTTCAGTTTTAAGGTGCAGAGTGCTGATCGAAAGGAATACTGCGGAAAGATGGTATCCCCCGGCGATAACACGTTCTTTCATCGTCCGGCGATGACGCCGGCCTCGGAACACTGACCCCGCCGGGGGTGTGTGTCGGGTCCCGGGGTTGTCTTCCGGTCACGGCCATGCGAAATCACATCGCGGCTACCGCAAGGACCCTATTAACGGGACCGCTGTACGCCGGACCGTATCACGGATCTTCACACATCGGACCCCATCATCGTTCCGGCATTGCCGCCACGGCCGGCGACGATATAAACATGCCGATGCATTCTGACCGAAAATGTATTTAATAACGGGATTATAACGCGCAATGATAAAATGCATTGGGCAGACGTCATTGCCGAGGAAATAGACAAAAAGTGCGACAGGCCGCTTATAGCGACCGGAATAAGTCCTACGGGATTCATTCACGTCGGGAGCCTGAGAGAGGCGATAACCGCGGAAGCTGTAAGAAGCGCCCTCGAGGGCAGAGGTTCCGATGTGAGAATGGTCTATCTTATCGATTCGTTCGATCCGCTGAGGAAGAGATACGAATTCCTTCCTGAGTTTTTTGAAGAACATGTCGGAAAACCCATATGCAGGATACCGTGCCCGTGCGGATCGCATAGGACATATGCGGACCACTTCATACAGCCGTTCTTGGATGCCATGGACGCGATAGGCGTGAAATGTGATATTATCTGGACACACGAACTCTATGAGCAGGGAAAGTTCGCCGAAATGATAGACGCATCGTTCGCAAAACGCGATAAGGTGATCGAGATACTGACGGAGGTCTCGCAGAAAGAGAAGAACGACAATTACGCCCCGTATAATCCGTTATGTCCGGATTGCGGAAGATTCGTGAAACAGCCGGACTTCGATTCTTATGAGTTCCCGTACGTGAGATACAGATGCGAGAAGTGCGGCCATGAGGGAAAAGCGGACATAAGAAAAGGGGACGGAAAATTAACGTGGAGGCTGGAGTGGCCGGCGAAGTGGAAGATGTTCTCCGTCTCCGCGGAACCGTTCGGGAAGGATCACGCCGCCGCCGGGGGATCGTACGACACCGGCGTAAGGATAGTGAAGGAGATATTCGGCGGAGAAGCACCGTATCCGATACCGTATGAGTTCGTTCAGCTGAAGGGAAAGGGACAGATGCACAAATCCACCGGTTCTTCCGTGACCGGGATGGACGCGATAAGCATGACCCCGCCGGAGGTCCTTACATACACCATCCTGAGAGTGAATCCGGAAAGACATATTGACTACGATTCGGAAATGGGCATACTGGATATGGCGGACGAATACGACCGTATGGAGACGTTATTCTTCGAAGGCGGCGCCACGGAGGCGGAGGAGAATGCCGTGAACGCCTACAAATTATCAAAACACAACAGGATCCCGAAGAAGATGCCGCTGCACATACCGTACCGTCATTTGGTGAACGTCGTACAGATGGCCGACGATATGGACGGGGTGCTTGAGATCCTAAAGAGGAACGGCGACTTCGGCGATGCTACGGAAGACGATCTGGAACGTTTGAACCAAAGAGTGAGATGCGTCAGATTCTGGCTTAACGGTTTTGCACCGGAACAGGTGAGGTTCTCTGTGTCGAAAAAAATGCCGGACATTGAACTTTCCGAGGACGAGATACGATACCTTTCATCGCTTGTCCCGCCGCTCACCGCCTCCGAATGGAATGCCGAAAGGATACACAACATTGTCTCCGAGACCGGAAAAAGTTCAAAGATCGGCGCGAAGGGCGGGTTCCAGGCGTTATATAAGATCCTGATAAACAGGACGTCCGGTCCGAGACTGGGACATTTCCTGGCGACAATGGAAAAAGAGTTCGTGATAGAACGATTAAAAGAAGCGTCCCTCCTTTCCGGATAAAAAAAATAACAGGAAAGGAGGTATGTCCCTCCTTTCCGATTGTGTTTTTTTCCTCACGGCTTCCTTTGGTTAAGGAATACGATCACGACCGAGGCGATGACGATCACTGCGATCACCGCTAATGTCATCATATCTATCTCATCCGTACCATCCGCCGGCTCCGATGCCGCTTTGAACACGGACACGGTCTGCGGGTCCGTCGTTACCTCATATCCGCTGAAGTCCGCAACGCTTACGTTAACGTTCCCTTCCGTTGTCACGGTGATCGCGATCGTCCATGTCGTTCCGGACCCTGACAGTCCGCCTTTGATGACTGCACCGGTTCCGTCCGTTATCGTTATGTGGTCGGCGGTCAGTCCGGTCACGGGTCCGTCGAATGTTATCCTTAGACCAGTGCTGTCCGCCGAACGGGAGGCGCCGTCCGTCTGAACGGCGGTGAAGGTCACTCCCGCCGTGCTTGCCGGAGCTATCGTCAGTTCGAACGTCTCCGATGTTACGCCGTTCATCGATAATGTTAACGAGTGCGATCCTTCGGTGACCGATGCGTCGCCTGTCAGTGTTAGTATGCCGGTGCCGCCGTCTATCGTCAGAGTAGTGAAGGTCACACCCTCGGGCAGGTTCGCCAGCGATAACATGTATACGCCGTCGGAAATGTTCTCCGCGGTCAC
>WRKA01000110.1 GCA_009778265.1 Methanomassiliicoccaceae archaeon
CTCGAAAGGGCGAAATGATTGGCCGCTACACTACATGAGCAGGAAACCAGCGATTAATGACTTGGTTAATAATGCTTTCCATCGGATCGCCGCGCGGCAAGCGCGAACAAACGGCCCTCATGTTTCACAGGAACGGGAGTTTTACCACGACCGCCTTTGCAGGACGCCCGCGTATATCAATTTCCAATTCGGTGCCTTCCGCCGCCAGCGGCATCGGAACGTATCCGAGCGCGATCCCCTTTTTCAGGATCGGCGACATCGTGCCGGATGTCACCGTGCCGACGTTCTTTCCGTCCTTCATTATTCCGTAACCGTGTCTCGGAATGTTCTTATTGTCTGTGGTGAGAGCGGCGAGGACGCTGTACTGACCGTTCTCTTTCTGCTTTTCAAGCGCCTTTCTTCCGACGAACTCATGATCGAACTTGAGGACCCACGGCGGTCCCGTCTGTAACGTTGTCTGACGGCCGTCGAAGTCCGTACCGGATAAGAGCATGCCCTTCTCCAATCTTAACGTGTCTCTGCAGCCGAGGCCGCAGAGCGTCAATTCGTTCCCTCCCTCGGACACCAGCGAATCCCACAGCGCGTCCGCTCCGTCATTCTCAACAAGTATCTCGAACCCGTCCTCTCCCGTGTATCCGGTACGGGCGAACATGCATACCGTTCCCTCTCCGTAACCGGATGCCAGTATGTCTTTCAGGAACTCACATTTTCCGTGATCGATCGACGCCGCCGAAACCGTGAATCTCTTCATGTTCGTTACGTCGTTCTTCGTGATGCGCTGCGCTATCTCCACTGCTTTAGGGCCCTGTATCGCGACGCAGGCGATCCTCGAAGAAACGTCGATGATCTCCACGCCGTCAATAATATTCTTCTTAAGCCACGAGAGAACGGTATCTTTGGTGGACGCGTTCGGGACCATGAGGTAACCGTCCTCTCCCAAATTATAGACGATCGTGTCGTCGATTATCGTTCCGTCATTATTCGTTATATGAGAATAGATCCCTTTTCCGGGAACGGCGAGGTCGATGTTGTTCGTTAACTTCTTTCTTAAAAACTCTTTCGCTCCTTTTCCTCTTATCACAAGATCGCCCATGTGCGAAACGTCGAACAGTCCGGCGGACGTTCTCACAGAATTGTGTTCCTCGATTATGCCGGAGTATTGGATGGGCATCTCCCATCCGGCGAACGGCACCATCTTGGCGCCGGAACCGATATGCTTTCCGTAAAAAGGAGTTCTGTTGAGTTCCATGTCCGCCTGATGCCTCCCTATTATTTTAGAATTCTTATCTTACGTTCTGTGCGGGTCACCGAAGCCTCTTCGGTACGATCTGATATCTCCACAGGTCCTCCTCCGTTTCGTGATCGCGGATCAGTTCCGCGGAACCGTTGTTAACGAGAACCTCCCTGCATCTGGGTCTTGAGTTATACGTGCTGCTCATCGCAAAACCGTAAGCGCCGGCGTTATAGACGGCGATGACATCCCCCTCTTCCGGTGTCGGCAGCGCACGGTCCCTGGCTATGTGATCTCCGGTCTCGCATATCGGACCCACCACGTCGTATTTTCCTTCGCACGCCTTGTTGAACTTGTTGGCTATCGCAACGTGATGATACGAATCGTAAAAGGCCGGTCTTATCAATGTGTTGAACCCCGCGTCAACCCCGATGTAGTTCTTTATTCCGGCGTTCTTCACATCGTTGCATCTTGTTAACAGGATGGTGGAATCGCATACGATGTACCTCCCCGGTTCCACCGCTATCGTCCTTACATCCGTTCCGGAAAGGATCATGTCGGTGATCACGGAAGCGAGTTCCTCAATGTCCGCCTCCGGTTCGTTGGGTCTGTAGGGAACTCCGATGCCTCCCCCCATATCTATGAACTCGAGATCGAGGTCGTATTCATCCTTTATCTCATTGGTCAGCTCTATCAGAACGTCCACCGCCTCCATGAACGGTTCCGCCGCCTGTCCGCCGGAACCTATATGCGCATGTATGCCCACCGGCCTGAACCCAAGTTCCAGCGCTCTTCCGTATGTTCTCACGGCGATATCGGCAGGGACCCCGAACTTGGAACCCTTCGATCCGGTGACCACCTTGGCGTTATGTCCCGACCCTACGCCCGGAGTTATCCTGAACGAGATCGGGATATCGGTCCTTATCTTTGCCAGACGTTCCAGTTCCGATACGGAGTCGATGTTCACGGGAACGCCGAGGTCCGCGACCTCCTTAAGCTCACGATCGCTGACGGCGGTCCCCGTGTATAATATCCGAGAGGCCGGGAAACCCGCCTTCATGCATGTGCGCACCTCACCGACGGAAACGGCGTCTATGAAACTTCCTTCCTTTTCGAGTATACTGAGCAGCGCAAGCGACGAATTCGCTTTGCACGCGTAATGTATGCGTGTTCCCATATACGCGGAGAACGCATTGTATATCCTCCGGTAATTCTCCCTCAGGATGTTCTCATCCGTCACGTATACGGGGGTTCCGAACCTTTCCGCTATATCGAAGGCGCGCATGCCTCCGAACATCATATGGCCGCCGTTGTTGTCGAAGTCCCTCATTTTATTCACCAACGAACTTATTGTGCAGCGATCTGACGACCGCCACCGCCTTATCCGTGGGAACGACAAAATTCAGCGAGACGTCGGACGCCCCTTCCGATATCAGTTCGACGTTCGCGTCCGCTTCGTGGACCGCGCCGAATATCTCTGCGGACACACCGCAGCGTCTCAGAAGGTCGTCGCCCACCGCGCATATCAGGGCCATGTTGCTCTTCACGTCTATCCGTTCGATATCGACGGGGTCCAAACGGTTCAGATGTCTCAGGGTCTCCTTGACATCCAGGTTATGTACGAGCAGGGCGATCGTCGAAAGCGATGTGGATATCGCGTACAATATCACACCGGCATCCGCTATCTTCTCGATTATGCGGGCGACCATTCTCGGTCTGTAAGCGATCTCCGACGAACTTACGGTGATGATCGAAAGGTCCGCTTTCATTGCCACGCTTCTCAGCATCTCGTTCTTCGGTGCCCTAAGGTTGTGTATCAGCGTTCCCGGACGATCGGGCCTGAACGAGTTCCTTACCTTCAGAGGGATGTGCTTCATCCTCACAGGCTCTATCGTCCTGGGATGAAGCACCTTCGCTCCGAAATATGCAAGTTCCGCGGCCTCGCCGAAGTTCATCTCGTCTATCATTATCGCTTCCGGGACAATGCGCGGGTCGGCGCTCATGAATCCGTCCACATCCGTCCATATCTCGAGACAGTCCGCGTCGAGCGCGTTGGCGACCACCGCGCCGGAATAATCGGAACCTCCGCGTCCGAACGTTAACGGTTTGTTATCTTCGTTGCGTCCGTAGAACCCGGTGATTATAGGTATCACGTTCCTTGAGATCAGCGGTCTCACGTTCATCATCAGGCCTGCGGATGTCCTGTCAAGATCGGCGGTACCGAGGCCGGGAGGGCCGGTCGCATATATTCCGGCCTCTTCCGACGTCAACGCAACGGATTCGCGCCCCGCGGATCTGAGGACATGGGACAGCAGCAGCGTCGACAGGCGCTCGCCCTGCGATGATATGTTATCCCTGAAGTACGGGTCGAACCTCGCTTCCCTGTCGTTAAGGAGGCTCCTCAGCGTATCTATGCGATCGTCGAACTCCTCCGTGAACGAATTCAGCAGTTTTCCGGAAAGCAGTTCGTTCGCGACGTCCATGTGCTTCTTCACCAATACCGAGACGGCGTCATCCGTCCGGTCGTTGCCTGTCTCAAGGAATTGGATCAGATGATTAGTAACGCCGGACATCGCGGAAACGACCACCACCCGTCCTCCTTCGCTGCCGGCGATTATCTTCGCCGATCTAACGATAGCTTCGGCAGAACCGACGCTCGTCCCTCCGAATTTCAGAACTGTTATCATAGGCCGAGTACCTCTTCCATGTTGTGCACCTTTCCGTCCTTCTTTCCGTGGACCCATCTTATCGCCTTTATGAATCCCTTCGCCAACGCCTCTCTCGATCCTGCGCGGTGCTTCAGCTCTATCATTTCCGCATTCCCGGCAAATATCACGGTATGGTCTCCCACGACATCGCCGCAGCGTAACGAATGCATCCCTATCTCTTTTCCTCTGGCATCGGTCATCCCTTCGCGTCCGTGTCTCAGTTCGGTGATGCCGGTGACCTTCATCATCCTCTTCGCCGCTTCCAGCGCGGTGCCGGACGGAGCATCCTTCTTCTGGTTGTGATGCGTTTCGATGACCTCGATATCGTAACCGTCAAGCGCCGCCGCGAGCGTCTCGCACATCTTCCAGAAGATGTTCACGCCGATCGCGAAATTCGCGGAATGAACGGCGGACGTTCCGCATTCCGATATTTCCGTCCTCATCGTCTGAACGATGTCGTTCGGTATGCCCGTTGTTCCGATGACCATGTTCACTCCGAGACGCGGTATCCTGTGAATGATGTTCGCGGCCGCCATCGGTGCGGTTATATCAACATAAACATCGGCGTTCTCAAGCACTTCCTTCAGCGAGTCCTGACCTCTGGCTATCACTCCGGGATAGATCTCCTTTCCGAAACTTTCCTCCCTCGGGTCGATCATCGCCCCGACGAGTTCCATATCCTTTTCGTTCATTATCATATCGCAGACAGTACGGCCCATCTTTCCCGTGGCTCCGCCCAATGCTATCTTTATCATCATATCACAACCCGATGCCCCTCAGAACGTTGTCGACCGCCGTACGATTGTTCTCCGTAAGTTCCGTCAGCGGCAATCTCAGTGTCCCGGACCCGTACCCGAGCTTTGCCATTATATACTTTATCGGTATCGGATTGCTTTCGCAGAACAGAACGTTGAACAGGGGCAGCAGTTCTTCGTGGACCTTCTTCGCTTCGGCGTTCTTTCCCGACGCGCACAGACGTATGAGTTCGGCGAAGCGTCCGGGAACGCAGTTCGCCGCCACCGATATCGTACCCTCGGAGCCCATTCCCATCATGCGGAGCGTCAGGGAATCGTCCCCGGAGAGCACGCTGAACCCCTTCGGCCGTCCGTTGATTATACGCTGTACCTGATCCATGTCCCCGCTCGCTTCCTTCGTTCCGCTTATCCCCGGG
>WRKA01000111.1 GCA_009778265.1 Methanomassiliicoccaceae archaeon
AGCGTGGAGATCGCTCACGAGTCGGTGGACGGCGGGGTCGACTGGATAGAGGTGGGAACACCGCTGATCAAGAGCGAAGGTTCGGAGGCGATACGCGTATTGAGACGCGAATTCCCCGGCAGGAAACTTATCGCCGATACAAAAACAATGGACGTCGGATCGTTCGAGGTGGAGATAGCGGCCAAGGCCGGCGCCGATATAATCACGGTGATGGGACTTTCCGACGATTCTACGATATCGGAAGCGGTCATGGCCGCAAGAAAATACGGTGCGGAAGTCATGGTGGACATGCTTAACGTTCCCGACATCAGGGAACGTTCCGGGACGGTCGAGAAGCTTGGCGTCTCGTACATATGCCTGCATATGGGCATCGACCAGCAGATGCGCGGGAAAGAAGCGCCGACGGATGTTCTTAAGGACGTTGTATCGATCACTTCCGTACCCATAGCCGTCGCCGGCGGCATAACCGCCGAAACGGCGGTGAATTATGTGGAGGCGGGAGCGTCCATTGTCATCGTCGGCGGCGGGATAATTAAGACGAGCGATATCACCGGCGCCGCAAGGAACATGAAAAAAGCGATGTCCGGCGTTAAGATCAAAAATGATCTTGCGAAGAAGTACGGAGAGACGGAACTCTTCGAAGCGTTCGCGAAAGTATCGACGCCGAATATATCGGACGCGTATCACAAACAGGGGATAATCAAAGGTCTTACCCCTCATATCTCCCCGGGACAAAGGATGGTGGGAAGGGCGCTGACCGTGCAGACGGCGAACGGCGACTGGGCGAAGCCCGTGGAAGCGATAGACCGCGCCAAGGATGGTGACATCATTGTTATCTCCGTCGGCGGCGGGGACGTTGCCGTCTGGGGCGAACTTGCAACGGAATCGGCAAAGGTGATGGGGGTACGCGGTGTCGTCATCGACGGTGCGATACGTGATATAGACGACATCAGAGCGTCCGGGTTCCCGTCGTTCTCCAAATACGTCGTACCGAACGCCGGCGAGCCGAAAGGATACGGCGGCATCGGGATCGAAGTGACCATCGGTAACCAAACGGTAAGAACGGGAGACTGGATAATAGGCGATGAGAACGGCCTGATCGTTGTTCCTAAGGAGCATGCGGTGGAGGTCGCGAACAGATCCATCGACGTTCATGAACGCGAGAACCGTACGCGTGAGGAGATACGCAGAGGTTCGACCTTATCGAAAGTGAACGAATTAGAGAAATGGGAGCCGGTGAAATAGAGAGGGATGTTCCGGTTCTTAAGGGAAATGAGGACCGGGATCTGTTCCGCCCGCCGTCCGGTCCTTCACAATAATTCATTTCTGAAAATTTCATAACAATTTCTTTTTTGGAAATTAATAGAAACAATTTCTTTTTTGGAAATTAATCAAAATAATTATGAAAATGTTAAGTGAGAACGACGGAACACACATCGTCCTCGGGTTGTTCCAGCGGATGCTCTCTCGTTCAAAATGTGTATCTGGCGAACTCAGGATCTAATGAGTGGAAAAATTGTTCCAGTATGATAAAAATGATGTGACCGGCGGCCGCGGCCGCCGGAATTGGTTTCACTCTGTGTTCGCACCGGTGTTGACGCCGGCGTTGGCCTCGAGGGCCCTCGGATTCTGAGCGAGATCCTTGGTCTCTTTCATCTCCTGGTCCATCATCTTGTCGAGGGAGGCCATCTGTTCGCGTATCTCCGCAGCCTTCGGTATCGGCCCCAATATATCATCCGGGTTCCCGACCGATGATTCCACATCCTTCAGTTCGGAGATCGATCTCTCCGGTATTGTGGATGCGGTCCCCATGTACTGTGAGATACCGTCGACAAGTTTCGTCAGCTCTATAGGGAAGAAGAACTTCGACGACTGCCCTTCGCCAACAGATTTTAACGTTTCCATCGAAAGCACGGACATCGCCTTGGAATCAAGCGCGGCCGCACCCACGGACATTATGCGAAGCCTTTGGGCGTCTCCCTGTCCTTCGAGTATCACCGCCAATCTCTTTCCTTCCGCTTCCAGGATCATCGACTGCCTGAGACCTTCCGCTTCCAGGATCCTTGACTTCTTCTTACCTTCGGCCTCGAGGATCGCGGCCCTCTTCATACCGTCCGCCTGAAGGATCGCGGCACGCCTCTTCCTTTCGGATGATGTCTGCTCCTCCATCGCCTCTTTGACCTTCTTTGCCGGGTCGAGCTCTCTGATCTCAACGGCCTCGACCTTGACACCCCATTTGTCGGTGTTCTCATCGAGCGTGTCACGAAGCTGGAGATTCATTTTCTCTCTGCTCGAAAGTATGTCGTCCAGTTCCATCTCTCCGATCACCGATCTGAGCGTTGTCTGCGCCAAGTAGACCGTCGCCATACGATAATCGGTGACCTCGAAGAACGCGTTCTTCGGGTCCGTCACTTTGATATAGATTATCGCGTCGACGTTCACCGGCGAGTTGTCCTTCGTTATCACTTCCTGGCTCGGAACATCTAGGACCTGCGTACGCAGGTCGAGTTTCACTACAACGTTTATCAGCGGACACACCATGTTTAGTCCCTGATTAAGAACTCTTATGTACTTGCCGAGACGCATGTATATAGCCTGTTCGTAAGGTTTTACGATCTTCACACCGCTGACCACGATGATCAGCGTCGCGGCTATAGCGATGAATGCGAGCGCAAGTATCCAGTATTCGTCAATTGCAGCCATTTTATCTCTCCTTTTCTTTTTTAATACAACTCCATTATCGGCGGGCCACCTTCACGTGGACCCCCTGGCTTTCGGTCACCACAACTTCCGTTCCAACCTCTATCGGTCCGTCGGATGTGGCGCTCCAGACGTCCGTGTCTATCCTCACTTTTCCTTTGATGTTCTCCGGTACCGTCCTTACGGTCACCACACCTTCCTTCCCCATCAGTGATTCCGCCACCGTCGTGGTCGGAGGTTCCGGCTGTGCTAAGAATTGGTACATCCTTATCGTTCCCAGCGTCACCGGCACCGCGACCGCCAGCGCGAACAGCGGCGACCATGTGCTGTACAGGAAATCCGGATAGATGTATCCTACGAGTCCTATGATCACAAGCACCGTTCCCGGTATCAGTAAGAACGCGCCGGGCGTCAGTGCCTCCGCGATCAGGAACATCGCCCCGACGATCACGAATATTATTGCGAGGGTCTGTGCGTCTATCATCTTTGTTCACCTTTTATTCCGTTATCCTTCCTGCCATCCTGTTCAGTCTTCTTATCCTCTCCTGTATCGGAGGGTGGGTGCTGAACAATGATACTGATCCTTTTTTTCCGCCGAACGGGTTCGATATCCACATGTGCGCGTACGACGGGTTCTCGCCCATCATCGGCCTCATCTTGTTGCCGTTCTCCAGTTTGTCCAATGCGCCGGCAAGCGCCAGCGGATCGTTGGTTATCCGCGCGCCCGTTTCGTCCGCTTTATATTCACGGCCTCTGGATATTCCGAGCTGTATCAGCATCGCCGCTATCGGTATCGTGATGTATGCGATCACCGCGATCACCACCGACGCCCCGTCCCTTCTTCCCAATGCCCCGTAAATGGAGAATCTGGCCATTATAGATACGGCGCCGGCTATTGTCGCCGCCACCGACATTATCAGTATGTCGCGGTTCTTCACATGCGCGATCTCATGCGCCATCACTCCTTTCAGTTCCTCGTCGTTCAGAAGGTCCAACAGTCCCGTCGTTGCAACAACGGCCGCATTCCTCGGTCCGCGGCCCGTCGCGAACGCGTTCGGCGACGGACTGTTCGTGATACCGACCTGCGGCATCGGTATCTTAGCGTTCACCGCCACATTCTGCACTATATCGTACAGACGCGGGTTCTCATCCCTTCTGATCAGTTTTACCTTATGCGCCTTCAGCACTATCTTTTTCGAAAAAAGGAAGGAGAACAGATTGATCAGTACCGACAATCCGATGAATATCGCCATCATCAGATACAGACTTTCCATCGACCCGTCGAAAAACAGATACCAAAGAAGCGCGCCTATGCCGACGAATATCAATGTCAGCACCAGGAACAGTGCCGTGGTCCTTATTATATAACCCATTTTTCATTCCTTTCCTTTGCGGTCATCCGATTTATCACGTTTTGGTATTTAGAATTGTCCCGCAACGCCTTCAAATATCGAAATGTATCTCCGTACCGACATAGAGGTCCTTTACCCCGTCCATTCCCAATATCTCCCGGAGATATGTTCTCTGGGTCTGCCCGGAGCAATGGTTCAGGTACAGCATCGGACGGCCGTTGTCTTTCAGAGTGCACGCAAGTTCGTGAACGTAGTTCCTTTTCGATCTCACAAGGTGCATGCCGCCGACGAACGCGGAGACCTTTCTCTCTGTCCTTTCTTCGATGATCTCCATCAATGACGCCGGCCCGTTATGACAGCAGCCGCATATCGCCGCCGGCCCGTTCTCGGTCATCAGTACCAGCGAATTCTCCTGTACCGCTCCTTTCACGGACCCGGCGCCTTCCGGTATCCCGGTCATGAAAAGATTCTCCGACAGCTGCGTCCAGTTATTGATCTTGATAAGGTTCATCTTCTCCTTTTCGTTATCCGGCATCTTCGGCATCCCGGCCCTGTTCATCGGTATCAGACCGAAGAGATCCTCCTTATGCGTCCCGTCTATGTCCGGCGTCGCCAGGACGTCTATCTTTTCCGTCCTTCTTTCCAGGAATGCCGGCAGCCCCCCGGTGTGGTCCGTGTGTGCGTGGGACAGCACTATCCGGTCTATCGAATCCGCGCCGATCTCCAATTCGTCCATATTGTGCTTAAGGTACGCTCCCCGCCGCCCGGTATCGAACAGCGTACGTTCACCGTCGACGTCCACTATGACCGAGAATCCTTTCGCCCCTATGAGCGACGTTCCCGGTAACGATCCTTCGTCGTACACACTGAGTACCTTTGCCTTCATGATACACTATAAACCAAGCGAATCTAAAAACATTATCCGTCGCGGCCGGCGTTCGTTCTCGGCAGTTTTGTGGTTGGAGAAAAAGAAATAAAGTGGAGGAGGGGGGGGTACCTCCTCCTTTTCCGATCAGAGCCTGACACGAGATATCAGGAAACTGATGAGCACTATGACGATGACCGCCGCTA
>WRKA01000112.1 GCA_009778265.1 Methanomassiliicoccaceae archaeon
GCAGACCGTCGACGTCAACGACGACCAGAGGCAGGTCCTTGCCGTACGTCTTGGAAAGCGACGACATCACGTCCGCGTACCGCATGCGCACGCGGTCCGTATCCGGCAGGATGACCGATGTTCCGTTGAACGTTACCGTGCCGGAGATCATCTCTCCTCTCTTCGCGCGGACGGGTACCACGGGTATCTGCGTCATTATCACTATCCTCCCTATGAATCTCGAAAATATGAATTTTTATATGATCGAGGGCGGAACACACGTTAAGATCAAATGCGCGGGTCCGTTCCGGACGGGACCCGCAGGTAATGTTTCTCGGTTCACGAGAGCTGAGCGTGCAGCGCATCCAGGAAATCGTTCATGAACGGCGACTTTCCGACGGTCTCCGGGGATGCCTGCGGTATTATCACCGACGTTATGTCGGAGATACCGCACGATCCCATGGTCATCGTCAGACGCGCCATCAGTCCGTGGTTGGACATATTGCCGTCCGGCGCTCCGCATGTGATCGCGACCACACCTTTTTTCTCTTTTCCGAATCTGAACGTGCGCGTACCTTTGGGACCGTAATCCATCAGCGCGTACCATCTGTCAATGAAATTCTTTATCAGTCCGGTCTCGGCGGCGAAGTATACCGGTGTCGATATGACAAAGAAGTCGGCGTCCTGTATCTTCCCATAAAGAGGGGTCATATCATCATTGAACGCACATTTTCCAGTCTTCTTGCAGGACATGCACCCTTTGCAGTATCCGATCTTCAGATCGGAAAGGTTCACAAGTTCGCATTCGTATTCGGACCCTTCGCCCATTTCTCTGATGATGTTCAGCAACGCGGCGCAGGAGCCGTTCTTCCGGGGACTCCCATTTATCAGAAGCATTTTTTTCACGGTATCACTTCCCTTTTGTTAGTTACTCCGTATTCGCTTTCCGGAATATTAATAAGTGAGTGTTAGTAATTTACTATAAATAATATAGCAATCACCATTTTAAATAAAAGAAAAGTGCTTAACAATCTTCCGGTAAGACCCGCGGAAAGGATCTTTCCGGAAAACGTCTTCGGGGAAAAAGAAGGTGAACAGATATGGCGAAACAGAGAGAGATATACGTCTGCGAATTATGCGGGAATGTCGTAGAAGTTGAATACGGGGGAATGGGAAAGCTTTCATGCTGCGGACAGGGAATGAAACTTGCGGACCCCAATACCGTGGATGCGGCGAAAGAGAAACATGTGCCGGTGATCGAGAAGAAGGATAACGGCATTTTAGTGAAAGTAGGAAGCGTGGACCATCCGATGGCCGAAGATCATTACATCGTTTACATAGAGATATGCGACAACGGCATCCAGAGGAGAAAATACCTGAAACCGGGAATGAAGCCGGAGGCGTTCTTCGAAGGCGCGTCGGAAAAGGCCGTTGCAAAAGAGTACTGCAACAAGCACGGTCTCTGGAGATCGTAAACCGTCGGCAAACATAAATTTTCAACGGTCCGGGAGGACCTTCCCGGACCGGATTGTTCCGTATTTCCTGCCCGGAACATACCTTTTTTTGATAGGCCATTATCAATGTGAATTTTTTCAATATAATATCCAGCGGTCCGAGAACACGATCTTTTAGGGATACGATCCGAAAAGAATTTATATGTACATAGTAGAAATTAGATATCCTTTTTATATTAGATATATGTTAACGATGATTGTTAACGGTGAATCATACCGGTATCCAAACCTTTTCAACAGGGAGAATGATCAAATGAAAAAGATCAAAACGGACAATTCTGAGATGAGAGCGCACGGCCGCAGCGCCGTTCTGGTACTCACGATCGCGGTCATGCTTACGGTAACGGCATTCGCGTTCGTCTCGCTCTTACCTTCAGCTGACAATGAGAATGACGCCACGTTGGGATACGTGGGTGAGAGATTCGACATCGACAATCTCAGATACGAGATCCTGACCGAACCCCAGAACGGCGTAACGGATTACGGCACCGTGGTATTGATGGGACCTGTTTCCGGCGCTAACGGAAGCGATATACATCCCCAGATAACAGTAACACGCGCAACGGTCGTTTACAGGGTGACCGAGATCGCGGCGAGTGCTTTCGAGAACACATCCAACGGTTATCCTCATTTTAACATCGCTGATTTCAGCGGCGGTTACATTGAGAAGATAGGGAATAACGCATTCAAAGGCTGCACCGGACTGCAGATAGTCGATTTCACCGGCTGCCCGGTCACATACATCGGGAGCGGTGCGTTCGAGATGAAAGGTAACCCGGACCTTACCACCATAATATTCACAGGCGACGATCCGATAACGATCGGCAGCAACGCCTTCTCAGGACTCAAGAACCTTCAGAGCGTATCTCTGCCTGCGGGAACGGTCATCACAGGCACCGGACTGCCGGGCACGGTGACACTTGTTTACGTGGACGGACCGGGATATGCGACGGGAAGCAGGGCCGCGGGCAACGTGACCATCAACTTTAACATTACAG
This sequence comes from Methanomassiliicoccaceae archaeon, assembly GCA_009778265.1. Taxonomy (GTDB): domain Archaea; phylum Thermoplasmatota; class Thermoplasmata; order Methanomassiliicoccales; family Methanomethylophilaceae; genus Methanomicula. The sequence goes on from WRKA01000112.1 coordinate 2,492, forward strand.
ATACGGAGAACAAGTACGGGATCCGCATAGGTACGACACAGGGCGGCGCCCAGCTCTTCGAAGACGAACTGGCCGGCCCGTCGTTATCGATGACATTCGGCAATCCTTCGAATGCATCGACCTTTTACATAACTCTGATCAATCTCACGCACTCCGTGAGCATCGTGAACACATCCGCGGACGGATACTACGAGTATTCGACGGACGGAGGCGTTACTTGGGATAGCTTCGTGAACGATGAGGCAAAAATCTCGAAAGGCGACACAATGTGGATAAACGGGGTACCGATGAACATTTACGATCACGAATTCGCATGGGGCGATGCTAACACCGGATATTTCGTCAACGGTGAAGGTTATCTGGTCGTCGAATATTCAGACGCACTTGCGGGAAACGTATTGTCACTTGAGGAAGGATCGTTCGTTCAGATCGAATACGCGGTGACGATAGTCGTTGATGACGACGGTTACGACGCGGCGGACCTAGGATATTATCTGCTTGATGACGGAGCGATCTCGGGATCGCTCATCGCTATAACGGATAACGCCATCGGCGGACTCCGCTTCGGCGACATGATAATGATCGTTCTTGACAGCGAGGACCCGAGCGGCATAGTGTTCATATGCTCTTACGGTATCGCCGACGCAGGCACGGAAGGATTTACGATAGTTATAGATGAGAACGTAAAGAACAGAGAGGTAATAATAAACGGAGCGTTCGGGTATCCGATAAAGTTCGCGGCCGGTGAGGGATATCAGTTCGGCACCGAGAACGGCTATGAGTTCACGGATGTTAACGGGAATATATTCGCACCCGCCAAAATGTCCGATCCCGTAATATTCTATGTTACACTGGATGAAGCATACAGCAGGTCCGTACTCGCGGTCAGCGCGGATACTCTCGCGGAACCGCTGGAAGGCGTTGTTAACGATAACGTATACACCTATTCACTGGACGCGCAGGGATGCCCGGTGACCGTGACGGTCGGCACTCTCGCAAAGAACACATACGATCTGTCATTCACCGTAACGGGTGAAGAGAACGGGGAAGCATCCGTTGTCACGGATGAAATGCCGGCGATAACGGACGGCGTTCTCATATATTCATTTGAACACGGCACGGAGATCACTCTGTCGATAACACCGGACACGGACAACATGTTCATTCTGTTCGTCGGCGGAGAGGAGATATGGACGGATGAGCCGGAAGAAGGGCAGCCGCACATATACACATTCTTCCTGTACGGAGATATAGAGGTATCCGTGGAGTTCGTCCGCGGCCATTCCGTATCGTTGGTCACGGAGAACGGCGACCACGGTTCTTTGGAATATTCGTATGACGGTGTCGAATGGGCCCCGATCTACGGAGGCGAGGGCAGGACCGTATACCAGGGCGAGGACCTTTTCATAAAAGTGACGGCAAGCGAAGGATACATGTTCCTTTACGGTATAAACGATGACGGATATGCCGCCGTCGGTCTGGACGGGAATGTCATTACTCTTACACCTTCATGGGATGTTATCCTTACGATATCGTTCATAAAGATACAGACGGTCTCCGTTCTCATTAACGGAGAAGAAGGCGCTGTGCTGTACTTCGACGGGAATGAAGGAGAGTTCATTCCGATCGCCGACGGCTGGTCCGGTATATTCGGATACGGCGACGAGGTGATGATGAAGATAGTTGCGTCCGAAGGTCACGAGTTCACACTCATCGGTACGGACGCGGATATCGACGGGAACGGCGTTTTCACATTCATTGTGACAGATGATGCGGTCCTGACCGTAGAATTCACGGTCAAGGTGTTCACCGTCACCGTAATTATAGACGGAGAGGGAGGCGATGTGCTGTACTTCGACGAGAACGAAGAAGAATTTGTACCGATAGTCAGCGGCGCAGGGTTCGCGATAGGATACAACGGCACGATAACATTCAGCATCGAACCGTACACGGGATTCACATTCTCTGTGGACGGATTGAGAGCGAAGGCGACCGGAACGATCATACTGAACGTGACCGATGACACGGACCTCACGGTGACGTTCATTGAGTTATATGAGGTGACGTTCCCCGACGCGCCGGAGAACTATACGATAGAAGCGTACGACGGTCAGGAGATGAACGTCGTATCCGGCGGCGACTTCATGTTCACCGTCGAGGCCGACGAAGGCTACACCGTCGGTACTGTCATATATACAATAGATGACGGCACGGAAGAGTTCGAGGCCGAATTCGATAACGAACTTGAGGTATATGTGATAAGGAACATAACGGGCGATATACAGATATTCGTGAACATATTGACGAACATTTCATTCGTCGCCGATCAGAACGGCGGTTCCGTTGGCGTTTCGACGACAGTGAGCATAACCGTGAATTTCTGTAAGGATGTTACGGGATTTGACGAGAACGCGGTGAAGATAACCTTCGGCAGCGGATCGGCGACCGTAGTTTCGGTCACCGGATCCGGCGACACGTATGTGATCACACTTACGGACGTTACAGAGGGAAAGATATTGCTGACGATCAGCGATTTCGATCATTACAAAGTGATCGGTAACTCGACGGTGGTGGATGTTTACGAGGACCTCAGAACAGAGGTATCATTCATCGCAGAACAGAACGGCGGTTCCGCCGG
>WRKA01000113.1 GCA_009778265.1 Methanomassiliicoccaceae archaeon
CTTCTTATCAGACCTTTGTCCATCGCTTTCAGCATCCTGTCCGTCAGTTTCTTCAGCATCCCGGTATCCACATCCGGTGTGTCCCCGCCCTTTCCTCCGAATTTGCGGAAGAGCAGCGAACCCCCCATCTCGTCCTTCGTCTCACCTATCAGATACAATAAATTGCCGCTCCCTTTCAGGTCGGCGGTGACGGCCTTCCGGGTATCGTCGATTATCCCGGTGCCGATGACCATCGGCGTCGGTAAGATGAAGATACCGTTCGACGATTCGTTGTATAAACTCACATTACCGGAAGGTATCGGCACCTTGATCCCTTTAGCAACTTCACCAAGACCTCTGATGGATTCTTTTATCTCTCCCATGCGGTCGGGTTTCTCTGGGTTGCCGAAGTTCAGGCAGTCCGTGAACGCATGAGGTCTCGCTCCAACCGCCACAAGATTCCTTACGGTCTCGTCGATACATCCCTTGCTTCCGCGGTAGGGGTCCGATTCGCATAACCACGGATTACAGCCGACGGTGACCGCAAGACCTTTCCTGCTGCCGCCCACCGGTTCTATGATGCTCGCATCCCCGGGTCCGGCCCCCGCCCCCGGTCCGACGACCGTCCTCTTTCCTTTCTTTTCAAATTGCTTTACCGCCCACTCCCTCGACGATATGTTGAGGTCGGCGAGAAGTCTCAGTATTATTTCGTTATCGGAAGGAAGACCCTCTATCTTTTCGTCCGCCTTTACGGAGACCTTAGGCAGGGTGTAGGGGCGCTCGTACACCGGTCCGCCGGTGAGGAACTCCAGGTCCATATCGAAGATCAGCGTATCGTTCCAGAATATCCTCGTTCTCGGGACATCGGTGCTCCTTCCGACTATCGCCGCAGGGACCTTGCGGTCCCTGAAGATGGTCATCACCTTGCTGACATCCTTCTCTTTCACCGCGAGCATCATTCTTTCCTGCGTCTCGGAGACCCAGATCTCCCACGGCACCATTTCCTCGCGTACCGGCACCTTCTCAAGATTCACAACGGCGCCGCATTTCGCTCCCAGCGCCATCTCGCCGACCACGCAGCTCAGTCCTCCGCCTCCGAGGTCCTTCATCCCGGTGACAAGACCGGCCCGGTTGGCCTCGAGGCACGCCGCAAGTACGAAACGTTTAGGTATCGGACTCACACCGTGCCTGGCGCCCATGTTCGCGTCCTCCACGGAAAGATCGGCGGACGCGAAGTTCACCCCGTGAATACCGTCCTTACCGGTCGGTTCACCGCACAATATGAATATCTCCCCCGGCCCGCCGACGAAGTTGTTGCGAAGGTCCTTATCCTTCACGATACCGAGCGCACCGACGTTCACAAGACAGTTGCCCGTATATTTCTCATCGAAGAAAAATGCCCCGGAAACGCAGGGAACTTTCAGAAGGTCGCAGTAGTCCCGTCCTCCGTCGACGCACCTCTGAAGCAGCTCCTTCGGATGTTTCATCCCTTTCGGTAATTTTTCTTTGCTGTCGATCATGCCGAAGCAGAACGGGTCGACGATCCCTATCGGTTCGGCGCCCATGCACACCACATCCCTCATGATGCCGCCTACACCCGTCGCGGCGCCTCCGTACGGTTCCACCGCCGACGGATGGTTATGAGATTCGATCCTGAGCGCATATCCGTGCTTTTTATCGAAACGCATGACGCCGGCGTCGCCTCTGGACATTATATCCTTATGATTTATCCCGAAGACATATTCTTTCAGGTAGGGTTTCGTGCTCTTGTAGCAGCAGTGCTCGCTCCACGCCTGGCCGAGCGACTGCAGTTCCACGTCCGTCGGATCTCTTTTTTCCTTCACAAAATGTTTCTTTATCGTCCTCATCTCATCGAGCGAGAGACCGAGGCCGAGATCCTTGGATATCGATCCCAGGTCGTCGTCATCGGCATCCCTTATCCTCACATCGTAGAGAAGAAAGGGAACATCGCGTTTTACGGTTAGTTCGTCAGAAGTCATAGAATCACCCCACAGTGCCGTGAGTGCACCCTGAGGACCGTACGGAAAAAGATATCAGCGTCCGTCTGGATGTACAACATCACACCTTGTGAGCGGCCATGCCTTTATTCTTTTAATATTTTTTGTCCCTGCCTATTTTTTAGTGAATTTCGTATCTTTATCATCATTCGCGGAACGACAGGCGTTTCTTCATCACGGTGCTGCGTTCGGCAAATCCTAAATGATCGTATATCTTCTTCGCGTCGGCGTTCGGCGAACCGACGTTCAGCGTCATCGACAGCAGTCCGTTCTTAAGGCACCATTCTTCGGCGCATTCCATAAGCGCGCGTCCGATACCTTTTCCGCGAAGTTCCTCTTTAACGAACACCCCGAGCAGATAACCGGTGTCCTCGCATGTGAACTGGTCCCTGGACCTTCCCATCCAGAGGATCCCGGCATCTTTTATCATTCCGTTAACGTGATCGCCGGCTGTGAGTATGTACATCTCCGACCTCATCAGCTCGCCCTGCATGGCTATCGCCGTAATGCTCAGAATATCGTTCATCCACAGTTCCGAGTGCTTCGCTTCGTTCTCCGGAACGGAGAGTAAAAGGTTCTCTCTCATACATTCCATAATGAAAGGTCCGTCGTTCTCGTCGGCGTTCCGCAGACGGTATCCGGAGGCGGGAAAGCGAAGTTCCGTCATCGTTAACGGTATCATTTTCATTCTATATCAAAGCGCTAAACGACCGAGGAGGAAAACCTTTTCTCCCTCTTTTCAATACCGTTTCCGATCCGGTCCGGATAAGCTTTCATCAGGTTTTTTGGTAGAACCGAAAGCGCCGATTAATGTGAACGTTTATATAGAAGAACTAACTTTAGCCAGATGTAATTCCATGCGAATAACGGAGGAATGAAGACTATGGGTATGGGTAACGCGCCTATATTGATACTTAAAGAAGGTACAAAAAGAGACAAAGGAAAGGACGCACAATTCAACAACATCGCCGCAGCAAGGACAATATCCGACGCGGTAAGGAGCAGCCTCGGTCCGAGAGGAATGGACAAGATGCTCGTTGATTCGATGGGTGATGTGATAATCACCAACGACGGCGTCACTATTTTGAAAGAGATCGATGTGCAGCACCCGGCGGCCAAGATGCTGGTCGAAGTTGCCAAGACACAGGATGCGGAAGTGGGCGACGGTACCACCACGTCGGTAATAATCGCCGGCGAACTTCTGAAGAAGGCCATCGACATGGTCGACTCTTCCGTGCACCCGACGATAATCGCGTCCGGTTACAGAATGGCCAACGCGAAAGCTCAGGAGATCCTTGTGGACGTTTCCACGAAGGTGTCGGTGGATGACGACAAACTGCTGAAGAAGATCGCCGAGACCGCGATGATCAGCAAACAGGTAAGCAGCTCGAAGGAGTTCTTCGGCGACCTTGTCGTCACCGCAGTTAAAACAATAGTCGAGAAGGGCGACGACGGCAAACTGACGGCGGACCTGAGGAATATCCAAGTGGTGAAGGTGGCCGGCGGTTCGATGGAGGACACGTTCCTTACGAAAGGTCTGATCATAGACAAAGAACCCGTTCATCCGTCAATGCCCAGGATCATCAAGAACGCTAAAATAGCGTTAATGGACGCGCCGTTCGAAGTGAAGAAGACGGAGATCGACGCAAAGATAGAGATCACCGACCCGAGTCAGTTAGGCGCATTCCTTGCGGAAGAGGAGAACATGCTCAGAAGGATGGTCGACCGCATAAAATCATGCGGCGCGAACGCGGTGTTCTGTCAGAAAGGGATAGACGACCTGGCGCAGCACTTCCTCGCCAAAGAGGGGATATATGCAGCGAGACGCGTCAAAAAGGACGACATGGAAAAACTGGCAAGGTCCACCGGCGCGAACATCGTGAACAAGTTCGATGAATTGGAGAAGACGGACCTCGGTACCGTCGGTCTCATCGAAGTGAAGAAGATGCAGGAAGAGGAGATGACATTCGTCTCCGATCTGAAGGACACGAAAGCTGTTTCCATACTCATAAAAGGAGGAACGAAGCACGTGATCGACGAGATAGAGAGATCGCTCATCGACGCGTGGAGCGTTGTGAAAGTTGCGATCGAGGACGGAATGATGGTCACCGGCGGAGGTTCCACGGCAGTAGAGCTGGCAATGAGGCTCAGAGAGTACGCGGCGTCCGTCGGCGGAAGGGAACAGATCGCGATCGACGCGTTCGCCTCCGCCATGGAAGTTATTCCGACAACACTCGCAGAGAACGCCGGTCTCGATCCGATCGACATACTCATCGAGATGAGGAAGCAGCACAAAGCGGGTAACAAACACGCTGGCTTGAACCCATTCACCGGTAAGGTCGAGGACATGCTGAAACTGGATGTCATCGAGCCGTACAGGATCGGAAAGCAGGCCATAAACTCGGCGACGGACGCGGCGGTAATGATCCTCAGGATCGATGACGTCATAGCCGCCCGCGGATCCCCGATGCCCTCGGGACCGCCGATGCCTCCGGGCGGCATGCCCGGTATGGATGATTGAAACACAAAACGGGGGACATCCCCCTTCCTTTAATTTATATTCAACTAACGGGAGAGTGAGCTGTGTGACTGAAAGGTCTGAAAATGAGATGAAGGAAGAAACGGAAGATCCTCTGACCGCCGCCGAAAGGAAGGCGGACGAGAACCTCAACATGGCGAAACGCATACAGGCGGACTTCGACAACTACAGAAAAAGAACGCAGAAAGAGAACGAAGAGTTCAGGAAATTCGCCGCCGAGACACTCATATCCGATATATTGAGCGTAATGGACGATCTTGAGCGCGCTTTGTCACACGCGCCCGAGAACGATGACCTGACGATCGGCGTCGACGGAATTCGGAACAATCTGATGAAGATACTCGTATCCAGAGGAGTGTCCGAGATCCGGACGGACGGGAAGTTCGATCCGAACATCCACGAGGCGTTATGCGCCGGACCGGGTGAGGAGGATAACGACATAACGGAAGTATTCCAGAAAGGTTATCGTATAGGTGACCGCGTATTAAGGTACGCGAAGGTAAAAGTGACAAAAAAAGGAACGAAAGAAGGTGAGCAGAAATGTCAAGGATAATAGGAATAGATCTGGGGACAAGCAACTCGGCCGCCTCTATCATGGAGGGC
>WRKA01000114.1 GCA_009778265.1 Methanomassiliicoccaceae archaeon
GGTGACACAGGAGATCCCGGAGATACAGGAGACACTGGTGACACAGGAGATCCCGGAGACACAGGAGATCCTGGAGATACTGGTGACACAGGAGATACTGGTGACACTGGTGACACTGGCGGAGATACCGGCAATGACGGAGGAGACGGCAGCATTCTGCCGATGGTCGCGATCGTGGTCATCGCGGCGGTCGTGATAGCGGGTGCTGCGTATTTCTTCTTGCTGAGGAAGCCCTGAGGGGGCGTATCCGCGTACGGAACGGATCGAAACAAGACAAAAGGAACGGCGGATGCGACCGCCGTTCCTTAAAACATCCTCACACAGAGGCAGCGTCGTCCTTCTGTGTGTTCGGTTCAATCTTGTTCCATTATCTCAAAATATCTGAGCCATTTGCGGAACTCGTCCTGCGCCGAAAGACACGTGTCCAGCAGGAACCCTTTTTCATTTTCCCATTCCTTCAGTCCCCTGTAATAATACAAACGGTGTCTCTCGTCGATAATGAAAGGAACGATGTCATTGGCGAGACACTCTTTGAACATTATTAACCGTCCGACCCTTCCGTTCCCGTCCTGGAACGGATGGATCCTCTCGAACCTCTGATGGAATCCGATGATATCTTCGACGGTCTTTGTTCTTTTTGAGTTATATCCTTCGATCAATTCGTTCATCCTGTATCCGACCTGAGCGGGAGGGCAGGTCTCTTCCCCGCCCACTTCATTCGGGATCAGTTTGTACGCACCCGTCCTGAACCACGATCTTTCGCTGTCGCTTGTTCCGGTCTTGAGAGTAAAGTGAAGTTCTTTGATCATGCCCTCGGTAAGGGGCCTTTCCGCGTTCTCGATGACGAGGTCGATACATCTGAAGTGATTCTTCGTTTCTATAATGTCATCAATATTGACGGCCTCGTTCTCGATCCCGATGGTGTTCGTCTCGAATATCCATCTTGTTTGATCCTCGGAAAGCTTACTGCCTTCGATGCGGTTGGAGTTGTAGGTCATGTTGACCTGTACCTTGTGATATATCCTTCCTTTTATCTTACCGTCCTTCTCTTCTCTCAAGGCGTTGAGAACGGCGTTCTCTGACGGTCTTTTCGCTTTTTTCCTTTCCGGCGGCGATGCGTTCTCGGGGATGTTCCACGTTTTTCCTATCATCAACGCACCGTCGATCCTTCCTTCGGAACAATATCTTCTGACGATCCTGCCGCTCAATCCCCATTTGTTCGCAGCTTCTGTCACAGAGATGTATCTCACAGAACATGATATCATAATAAGTATAATTATGTTCCTATATCGGAACAAAAATTAATTAAAAGCCCGTATTAAGTTCCGATACAGGAATAAAAAATGAACTTTGGAAGACGTGATGATTGAGAACTATGTGAGAACGGTCCTTCCGAACGTCATTTCTTGAAATGCCGTCTTTTGAAATATATGCCGGTGACCGCGACAAGCAGTACCGCCAATAAGAGCGGGAACCACGCCACATTGTTGAACGGAAGCAGTTCCAGAGGTTCCAGGTTCATACCGTAGTAGCTGAACACCGCGGTCGGTATCGTCAGCAGTAATGTTATAACGGTCAGCGTCTTCATTATTGTATTAAGGTTGTTAGATATTATCGACGCGAAAGCGTCCATCGTTCCCGATAATATATCTGAAAAAATTGTGGACATCTCTATCGCCTGCCTGACCTCGATCAGAACGTCCTCCAGCATGTCCGTATCGTCCTCGGACATCTTCAGCGCCTTTCCTTTAAGGATCTTGTCCAGCGTTGCCTGGTTCGCTTTTAACGACGTCGAGAAGAACACAAGCGATTTCTGTATCCCCAGGAGTTCCACCACTTCCTTATTTCTCTGGGATATGTACAATTTCTCTTCGATGCTGTTCGATATCCTGTTTATTTGTCTGAGGTACTGAAGGAAACGGTTCGCGATCCGCAGCATCAGCGCAAGTATGAACCTTGTTTTTGCGGAAGTGTTCAGATTCTTCGGCGGGTTGCTCTCGAATTCCGAGAGCATCATGTTATCTCTGAGACAAACGGTTATGATATGGGACCTTGTAAGAACGATACCTAAGGGTATCGTCGAATACATAACATCGGAGGAATCGTTCACGATCGGTATGTCCAATGTTATGAAAGTATGGCCGTCATCCGTTATGTCGACGTATGACGTCTCCTCCTCATCCAACGCCGCCCTTAATACCGAGGGGTCCACACCGACGGCCTCGGTGACCCTCTTGATCTCGACGTCGTCGGGATGGACCATATTGATCCAACAATTGTCCTCGATGTCGCCGAGGGACTGTAACTTTCCGTCTATGGTCTTCCAGAACGAGATCACCGTTATCACCTCGCAGAACTCCCTAACGCGGACGTATTATAAAACAAAGAACGGTCGGGGGAGAATTAAAATGTTATATATGACACACTCCGATACAAACACAGGTGTCTTTAATGGCCGACGGAAAAGATCAGCACATAATGCCGCATCCCGACGGAGGATGGCAGGTCAAGGGAGAAGGGAATACGAAAGCAACGAAACGCTTCAAGACGAAGGCGGAAGCGGTGGAATACGCTAAAAAGGTGTCCAAGAACCAGGATGCGAACATAGTTCCTCACAAGAAGGACGGAAAGCTCCAGAAGAAGACCAACGTCTGATCGGTGAACGGGATGACAGAAAAGGACGACGTGACAGCGAAGCTGAGAACGATACCTTCGGTAAGCGAGAAATGCGCCGAAGGACTGTATCTTCTGGGAATTCATGACGTGACCGACCTGGAGGGCAGGGACCCGAACGGCCTTTACGCAAAACTGAAGGAAAGGAAGGATTTCTATGCGGAACCGTGCATGCTCAATATGATAAAGATAGCCGTCGGCTTCGCCAACAAAGGTCCCAAAGACGTATCGAAGAACGGCTGATCATCTTCTTTTCACGGGGATGTGAAGGACGATAAGGAACGCGATCCCTGACCAAACTATTTACACAAGAAATTATTACCAGCGTTCCGAGGTCGGTACATGTACTGGAACCAAAGCATGGAATGTATGCCTGAAGGCGAGTTAAAGAAGCTGCAGTATAAGAGTTTGAAAGAATTAGTTAACAATCTGTACAGCTTTAACGCCTTTTACAGCCAAAAGATGAAGGCGGAAGGCGTGCGTCCCGATGATATCAGTTCGCTGAACGACATAACAAAACTTCCGTTCATGAACAAGTCGGACCTTCGCGACAACTATCCGAACAAGATGTTCACCGCCCGGAAAAGGGATGTGGTCAGATATCACGTCTCATCGGGAACGACGGGAAAACCCACACTTGTGGGTTATACGCAGAACGATATCGAGTTCTGGACGGAGAGCCTGGCGAGGGCGCTGACATCCGTCGGTATCGGAAAGGACGATGTGATGCAGGTCTCTTACGGTTACGGTCTGTTCACCGGAGGTCTCGGACTGCATTACGGTGCCGAGAAGGTGGGTGCGACCGTACTCCCGGCGGGAACGGGAAGCACCGAGCGTCAATTAGAACTGATGGTCGATCTCGACGTGACGGCGATAGCCTGCACTCCGTCTTATCTCGTCCATATGGGGGACGTCGCTAAAAAGATGGGCATCGATCTCCGGAAGGACACTAAGCTGAGAAAGGCCGTGCTCGGCGCGGAACCGTGGTCGGAGAGCATGAGACGTTATATTGAAGATGATATGGGGATACAGGCGTACGACATCTACGGAACGTCCGAGATATCCGGACCGATGTTCACCGACTGCGCCGAAAAGAAAGGGGTGCACATATGGGGAGATATGATGATCGTCGAGATCATCGACCCGGAATCCGGTGAATCGCTCGAACCGGGTCAGGACGGGGAACTCGTGATGACGGTGCTCAAAAAAGAGGCGATGCCTATGATACGGTACCGCATAAAGGACCTGACCGCGATAATCGAAGAGGAATGCGCGTGCGGCCGTACCTCGCCCAGAATAAAGAGAATAACCGGGCGTTCCGACGATATGCTTATCATCAGAGGGATAAACGTCTTCCCGTCGCAGGTCGAACATACGTTGGTGCAGATGCCGGAAGTGGACGGAAAGCATTACATGATAATCGTGGACCGCGTCGGTGCGCTGGATTTCATGACAGTTCAGGTGGAGATGAGGCCGGAAGCGTTCAGTGACAAAGTGGACGATATGATACGTCTCAAGAAGCACATATCTTCGGAATTGAAGAAATACCTGAACATCGCTGTAGAGGTGGAACTCGTGGCCCCGGAGGCGCTTCCGAGATTCATGGGAAAGGCGAAAAGGGTGACGGACAGGAGGAAATTCTAATGGTCGAGGAACATATGATAAAACAGCTGTCGATATTCATAAACAACGAACCGGGCGGTCTTGCGAAAGTAGCGGCGGCACTGAAGGACTGCAACGTTAATCTGAAAGCGTTCAACATAGCCGAATCCAGCGGTTTCGGGGTGTTCAGAGCGATCGTCGACGATCCGGACAGAGCATGCGGGGAACTGAGTAAAAAAGGGATCGTCGTTAAAGAGACGGACGTGATCGCGATACCGATGACCAACAGGCCGGGCGGTCTGCTGGATGTCGCCAAAGTGATCGGGGACGCGCATATCAACGTGGAATACGGTTACGCGTACGCGGACAACAACAAAGCGTCGTTCTTCTTCAGGGTGGACGATATCGCCGCCGCCGTCGGTAAGCTGAAAGAGGCGGGAATGAAAGTGCTCACGGAGAAAGATATCTGATGGGCAATCTGAATGCCGTCATCGTAGGCGCCAACGGTTTTGCCGGAGAGATAGGAAAGAAGGGTACCGTATCCGATATGACGTTCTTCAATCTGAAGAAGGGCGACGATTCCGTGACGCTCATAGAACCCACAAAATATCCGGATAAGTTATCGTCGCTCTTCTACGCGGCCGCAATGTCAGAATTCGCGATATTCATCATCGACAAGATAGACAGTACCTTAGGCGAGACCATACTTATGATAGATTCCATAGGGATAGACAAAGGATGGATCATCCTTCGGAATTACATACAGGATGCGCAGGTACGGCCGCTGATCGCGGGGACAACGGCCGGATCGTATACCATCGTGGGCGAGGATCCGATAAAGCTCAGAGAGGATCTGTTGTCGATGGCGTCAAAGATGTCCGTTCCTTCCGAAAAACAATCCGGTTCCGTTCCGGTGGACAGTCATTTC
>WRKA01000115.1 GCA_009778265.1 Methanomassiliicoccaceae archaeon
ACACACTTATTCATCATCTTCGTGATCCTCTTCGGCATCTGTTAAAAAATCGAAGAAATCATCCCATGTCAGAAAGACAGTATTTTCTTCATGGTCCCATTGAATGATCTCTTCGCTGCCCGGTTGAAAACAAATAGGATCGCCGTAGGATGTGTGTCCTATCGCGAACATATTTGCGGGAATGAATGAATTGCCGCCCCTTACGATCAGAGGTTTGTTCGCAACTCCGAAAAATTGAAAATCGGGAATGAATATCTGACCGCCGTCCGAGAATAATAACCATTCTTTGTAGGCCTTCGGCAACGAAACCTTTTCCGATCGTTCGAAAGCGTCTATCTGTTCCTGTGTGGCGGCCGCTCTGAGATCAATGTCCTCTGTAAATGTGGATATGTGCGATATTATTGGGTGCGTTCTATCTCCTCCAGGATGTCTGTCATATATGAAAAGGAACTGCTCCGTATTAGATGTTGTGATTATCGCTTCTTCATCAACCAGTCATCGAACGAACGTACGTAACGACCAAAGATTAATTATCGCATCAAGTATCACAGTATCGTGAGATCCGTAATTGCAATAACCGGTGCGTCGGGCATCGCGTACGGCGTGAAGATATTGAAAGAGCTTCCGGGTGAGAAGATATTGATAATATCGGATATGGCGAAGAAGATCATCCCTCATGAAACGGAATTGACTGTCGCGGACATAGAGAAACTTGCGGATACGGTATACGACGATCACGACCTTTTCGCTTCTATTTCGTCGGGAAGTTATGGTTTCGATTCGATGATCGTGGCTCCGTGCAGTTCTTCCACGCTGGCAAAGATCGCGTCGGGTCTCGCCGACACACTGATAACAAGGGCGGCGGCCGTTGCGATAAAGGAATCCAGGAAACTGATCGTCGTTACACGCGAGACGCCGAAAAGCGCGATAATGCTGGAGAACGAATTAAAACTGGCGAGATGCGGCGTCACGATGCTTGACGCCAATCCGGGATTCTATTCCCATCCTAAAACGGTGGACGACATAATATCATTCATCGCCGGACGCTGTTTGGACCAACTGAAGATAGAACATTCCCTCTATAAAAAATGGGAATGATGATCATATCGAGTTTATTGAGATCCCTCTATGTCGGATCAGCCATAGATCGAGACCCCGTTCTTGATTATGCTTTTGACCGCCGAGAGATCGTCTGCGGTCATCACATCGACCTCTTTGCACAGTGTTTCTATCAGATCGAGCCTGAACCCGCTGAGTTCTATAAGGTCTGATATCTCCCCGGCCTCAATATAAAGATCTATGTCGCTGTTGCGATCGGCGTCACCTCTGGCGTATGATCCGAAGAGCATCACGGATGCCACGCCGTACCTTTCGGCGATAGGCCTGACAAGATCTGCGATCTCATCTACCGTGTAGATGTGAGCTGAGTGTTTAACCATATCCACCGGATGAGAATTTACGAATTACCATATAACCATGATGATTGCTGAGCCTCTCCTTTATTCAAGATATATCGCCGGCCTTCCCGGCAGGGCGGCCTTGGACTTTCCCTGCGGATCGTATATATCTCCGGCGTTGGCGGAGATCACTTCCACCTTATATCCTATTTCCGAGGCAATGAACTGCGCCGCCGCCGATAAATGTTCGAATTCGTTCAGCTTTAGCAGTGCTCGACGTCCCTCGTTCGAAGTTCTGCTCATATCCGTCGCCATCTTTTTCGCAAGTTCCGACGCCGCTTTTCCGTATCCTTTTATTTCCGGATCGGACATGCACATCTTCGTCAGCGAAGGGATATCCAGTCTGTTCTCTGATACCAGGTCAAGCGCTATGCTCATCACTTTAACTTTCCACTGCGGCGTTGTGTAAAGTATCACTCTTTTGGGACTCATCCCGGTCACTTTGATTATTTGCGATATGTCGGAAATGACGTCGCGTATCAGCGTCTCGCCGAACTCCGCGCCCGTGTCCCCCGGAGGGACCTCCGGATATTCGTATTCGGACACGAGACCTTCGAATCCGCACATCTCCCATAATTCTTCGGCGATATGCGGGGTTATCGGCGCCATCGCCGATATCCACGTTCTCAGAGCGTCCCTTATCGCCAGGCTGCTGCATCCTCCTCTGCGGACGTACCATTTCATATCGTTGAACATCTCGAAGTAAACTTCCGCTGCCATCGTTCTGAGATCGAATCTTTTCATCGCCTCGTGGATGTTCTCCATATGCGTTCCGTATCTGGAATACAGCCATCCGTCGACGTCCGATGTACCTTCCATCTCGAATATCGAATTCAGTTCCTCGGTCATCGTTATGATGCGGTCGAGACGCTGACGGTACGTCATCACTATGTCCTCGTCCCATTCGACGTCCACGAACAGTGACGCTATGTGCGCGTAATACAATCTCAGAGAATCGACACCGAACTTCTCCGCCGCGCCCGGGATAGGCTGTGCTCCTCCTTTCGATTTCGATATCTTATCCTTCTTCCCTGTCTCGTCCTTCTTCTTGGTGATGTACCAGTTCACCATTATCCCCTTGGGTAATTTTTCCGGCGGAAGGATCGCAACGTGATTGAAAAGGAACGTCGGGAAATGGACCGTCATATGCTCTTTGCCGCCCAGATTGAGATCGAGCGGGTACCAGTACTGGACGTCGTCCTTTATCTTCGTCAGTAATTCCGCCGATATTCCCGTTTCTTTTGAAACTGTACCGACATCACCCTTTCCCAGTATCACGTGATCGAAGAACGGTTCGGTCATCTGTTCCGCCGATATCTGCTTACTGTTGGCGTACATCGATATTATGTAGTATATGGGATACAGGGTCGAATCCGATATCGCTTCTATCGTCCACCTCTCATCGAACGGGAATTTCGTGCCGAGCCAGCTGCCCTGTCTTACGCACGCCCTTTCGCGGAACCATTCTAAGACCGTGTGAACATTGTTCTGATATTCCGGAGGATTGATGTCCATCGTCCTGCAGTGGTCGCTCGTCCTCTTCGTTAATTCTTCATCCGCGTAATTGATGAACCACTGATCGTCCACACGCTTTATCATCACCGGGTTGCCGCACCTGCATATCACTTCTTCGTTCAGATCGTAGAACAGTTCCGCTTCTCCGGATCCGATCATTTCCGCTCTCATCTTATCCTTCGCATCCTCTACCCGAAGACCTGCGAATTTGCCGCAGACGTCCTTCATGCGTCCGGTGTGGTACCCGTCCTTGTACACCTGTTTCTTCGCTTCTTCCAGTTTCGGATCCCCGGACCTTTCTATGCCCATCGACTCTATGATGTCCTTTGCCGGAAAGTCGCCGTAACCGTCCATCGATATTATCGAGATCGGAACGGCAGAGTCTATCTGTTCTTTCGTCAGCCCGTATTCTTTCATTATGAGGGGATCGTTCTTCACATCCTGCAATGATATCCAATCATCGGGAGCGTCCGACGGTACCGATGTCACAAGTCCCGTGCCGACGTTCGGATCGCAGAACTTCGCCGGGAATACCGGAACGCTGCGATGGATCATCGGCGCTTCGCACATCCATCCCACCATCTCTTTTCCGGATATCGTTCCGACCACTTCGCAGCCGTCCTTCTGATATGCCAGTTTCTTAGCTGCGGGCGGCGATACGATCCATGTTTCGTTATCTTTTTTCATTTTCACATATTCTACGTCCGGGTTCACCCAGAAGTTCACCTGCCCGTACACCGTCTCCGGTCTGAGCGTTGCGGCCACCAGGAAAAGATCGCCGCATCTGAACTTCAATAACGTGTACTCCTGTGTCTCCGCGCTGCCGCCTTTCGATATGTCCGTCTCCGACGCGTCTATCGCCACCGGCCCGCATTGTACGCATGCGGGCGCGAAATAAGGTTTTTGTATCAATAAACCGGAATCGTTCAGTTTTCTGAACTGCCACTTCATGAACATTCCGTAATCTTCGTAGAGTGTGCATGTGAACCTTCTCCAGTCGGACAGGAAACCGAATCTTTTCCAATAGTCGTTCACATAAACATCATTAAAGAATTCGACGACCGCCATCGGACCGTTAAGTCCCTCGAGTTTCTCGGGTGTGCATCCGTTGTTCTTCAGGTACGAGATCATGTCCTCTTCTTTTTTCATTATCCGGTGAGCCAACGTCACGGCACCGTTCCCGGTCGCGTGCGTGCCTACCGGAAAAAGAACGTTGTGCCCCGTCATTCTCTTATACCGGCCTATCGCGTCCGAATAGGTGAATCCTCTCATGTGTCCTACGTGAAGATAACCCGTGACACCGGGATACGCGAAAATGATCATGAACTTCTTTCTTCCGTCCCTGTCGGCGTTCTCAAGCTTCCTGTCGGACCATGTCCGCTGCCATTTGTCTTCCATTTCCCTGTAGCTCGAGACCATGCCGTACACCTAGAACGGGGCGGAATATGCGTCTTTATTATATATTTATACACACATCCGTATATCGGACAAATGTCAGACACGTACGCATCTCGATAAGAGTTGCGTAGCGGTCTTGTCTTGTTCGGTCGGACAAAGACCGACAATGTCCGACATTTTTATATACTACTTATGTTCTATAGTGTTTCAGAGCAGAAGGGATGGGCTCTACGGAATGTCTGAAAGGTGGAAACATATGGACGACGAAAAAGCTGAGATCAAGAAAACGATCCGGATGGGACCGAGCGATTACCAGTTACTGGTGGATTATTCGGAGGATCACCCTGAACTCGGCGGCGAATCGAACATCATAAGGACCGCCATAAAGGAGTATATCAAGAGGGATGCTCGATGTACACCTGTATCGGACAAAGAAAAGGGGATCTTCGTCCCCTTATCGGAAAAGGTATTGGTCGCACTGCATATGATAACGGAAAAAGGACTCCAGGATACGGAAGCAGAAGTTGTCAAGTATCTTGTGACGAGGGCCTTGGACCCGGTCGACGGGCCGTATGCGAAGGAATTCGCTAAGGCGCTGGAGCAGTGCGATCTGACACCGTAACGAAGAAAGAAGGGATGGGATGCACGGAACTGCGGGGCTCGGGCCCCGGGTCCGTGAAAAAACAAAAAGAGGGATGAAAAATGGAAACGGAAATACAAACGTCTAACACCACCGTATCGATAGAGCCGCGCATGGCGGTCGTCGGTATAGGGGGCGCCGGCTGCAATGTTCTCAGCGACGTCTACTGGGCGGACGGATCTATAGACACCATTGCCATCAACACCGATAAGATATCGCTGAGGGAGGCAATGGCCGACAAAAAGGT
>WRKA01000116.1 GCA_009778265.1 Methanomassiliicoccaceae archaeon
CTTAGTCTCATCTTAGTCTCATCTTAGTCTCATCTTAGTCTCATCTTAGTCTCATCTTAGTCTCAAATAATTGTCCGAAGACATTAAAGATAAAGTTCAATTGACCTTATAATGTCCATTCTGTCTGGTACCCACTCTTTCTATGAGTCCGAGTGCTTTGAGTGATCGTATGGCCCGATTTACCGATGCACGTGATAATCCTGTTTCCGACATCAAGGATACGATGTTCTTTCCTTTGTCGTTCTTAATGGTATCATAGACCAGCCTGTCCAATCTGTCCAATTTGACCGCATCTGTTGTCTTGTCGATAGGGTGCGGTTCGTTTTTAATTACATTAACAACATAATTCTCGTTGAAGAATGTGACGTTGAATTCAGACTGCGTGAATTCAAACACCGGCGGTTTTGCGTCGCGCCCTTTGTATGCGTCCATTATCTTCTTTATGCCTCTTCCGAAACTTTCCACCATCCCGGCACGGTAAAACACCGTCGCCATTGAAGGATTCCCGGGATGAGAACGATGGGACTTAAGAAGAGTTTCTACGGTCCAATCGATAGGAGGACTTCCGTCGTTGAATATTGTCAATGAATCCGGAAACACTTTGATCTGAATAGGGGTCATGGTTCCGTAGTCGGAATGGATTATGCTGTTTAACACGGCCTCTTTTATCGCCTCTCTCGGATACGATGGTTTTTGTGTTCGGTAATTGCCTTCGAAACTTATCGGTGACGTTGTATATTTCATCATGATGAGTTCGACTATCTTATCGGGGGTCATGAAAAGAGGGCCTTCCACCAGATCCTGGAAATAGATGTCCCCGCCGCTCAGGCTGAAAGAACCTATCTTCACGCATGCAGCGGCAGTGAATCTCTGCGGCTCCGGATGAAATAGGAGAACGGCACCGAGTTTCGGTTTGCCGTCCGCAGAAAGATCCAGCTTATTGAACATTGTCTCAATGTCTGCGTCATACTCTTCCTGTGTGATCATGCCTTTTTCCAAAGCCTTATTTTTGAACTCCCAGTAGAAAACATTATCCAATTGTTTGATGGTGATCTGCGGACAGGGGTCATCCGTCCATGACATATTGAATCTTTTGATGAAATACGTCCTCAGTTCACGCCCTCTCAGTTCTCTCGTCGTGCTACCGGATCTTACGTATACCTTACCGTCACAGAACAGCACATCATCTTGTTTCGACACCTTAATGGAAATGTACTCTTTACTATTCTCCGAATGATCATCGATAGTCGGAACGATACCGAATTTATTGTGGATCTGGTCAGGTATCAATTTCAGAAGACCTTTGAGATCTTTTACGCCTACGATCTTGCCTTTATCATCGATCCCTATGTAGAGCGTTCCTCCTTCGGCGTTCCCAAGACCGGCGACGCTACGTAAGCATTTATCGCTCCAGCTTTCCTTGAACTCCGTGCGAAGGTCTTCTTTCATGCACCTTCGTAATGTCATGAAGTTATTATATCTTGTGCGAACCCATACTTGGATGGCAGAGGAGTGCAAAAAACAGAAAAGATCCAAGGTGCCAATGCGTTTCGGAATAAAATGACGCCGATACAGGGTGCACGGGTCAACTTTTAATGGAATAGTATGTGAGTGCTCCCGCCGGAATTTGACCTTGACCTTTTCTTAACCGACCGTCCTTTTGATCTCTTTCATCAGAAGATCGTTCATCCTCTTTCCGTCAAGTTTACCGCGAAGCGCTTCCATCACCGGCCCCATGAGGGGACCGACCGACGCCATTCCCTTCTCTTTCACGAACGCTTCCCGTTCTTTGACGATCTTTGCTATTATCTTCACCGCTTCCGATTCGTCCATCGAACTTACGCCGAGCTTCGATACCGCTTCGTTCAGTGACGTTCCTTTAGCTAATTCTCTGAAGAGCGACGGTAAAGCTTCCTTAGCGAACTTCGATCCTTTCAGTGCGGCGAACACTTCTGCTATCTTGGTCTCGGATATCTCGCTGACATCGATACCTTCCCTTTCCATCTCCGTGAATGTGCTTACGA
The DNA here is from genome assembly GCA_009778265.1 of Methanomassiliicoccaceae archaeon. Classification (GTDB taxonomy): domain Archaea; phylum Thermoplasmatota; class Thermoplasmata; order Methanomassiliicoccales; family Methanomethylophilaceae; genus Methanomicula. The sequence continues at coordinate 2,025 of WRKA01000116.1, forward strand.
ACGTCGTCGCCGCTATTGACGCGAGATCTTTGTCCTTCGCTATCCTTTCGAATATGTCGACGTTGCCGTCGCGTACGATCTGGCGGGCCTGCTGTGCGTTTATCTTATACTCTGAAATCAAACGTTTCTCGGTCACTTCCGGAAGGTCCGGAAGGTTCGCGAGCACCTCCTTCATCTTCTCTTCGGTGACCAGGATCGGAGGTATGTCGGTCTCCGGATACATCCTCGCGGCACCCGGTAAGGGTCTTGAAAATCTTGACGTCCCGTCCGCTAACGGGTCCCTGGTCTCTTCCGGAACGCCGGTCAGCGCTTCCTTCGCCCTTTCGATGACCGCTTCCAGCGCCATTACCGCTTTCTTTTCCTTTTCGGCGCAAAGAACGAACGAATCGTGCTCTCCGTTCAGGGACAGGAACGATCTGACCTTATCCACATACTCCTGTTCGATACCGTACGCCGGAAGTTCGTCCGAATGGAATATCCCTTTCACTCCCTTCGTCCTCGCACGTTCCGCTAACGATGAACCTAAACGCAATTTTCCCTCGTCCCCGTTCAGTACGCCGGCGAATCCTTTTAATTTCACGGCCAGCACTTTTCCTTTATCGGACAAAGCGCCTCTGATCACTTTGGACGGACAGTCTTTGAATAGATCGGTGACGTCGGTCATCTCCGTTCCGACTGCCACGTCCCTTTCGGAAAGGATCTCTTTTACACGCAGGAGCATATGATGCCTCTGCAGTTCATTCTCAACGTAAACGGGAAGCAGTCTGAGGTTCTGAACGCCTTTCATCTCCGTTCTCGTGCCTCCGGGAATGGAGACGTTGACATCTTCCCTTATCGTCCCGATGCCTCTCTTCACTCCTTTTATCGCTCTCAGCATCGTTCCTATCTTCAGGGCGACCTCCATCGCTTCCTCCGGGGTCCTGATATCCGGGCCGGTGGATATCTCCAGTAAGGGAATGCCTAAGCGATCGAGACGGTACGTCATCTCGCCGTCCTTCTCTTCAACCCTCCTGGCCGAATCCTCTTCCAGACATACCGTTTCGATGACTATCTTCTTTCCGTTCACTTCCACGAAACCGTTCATTCCGACCATCGCGGTCCTCTGATAGCCTCCGGGACCGGAACCGTCGACGACTATCTTCCTCATATAGTATATTTCATCGATCACTTTGCAGTTGCACATCACCGAGAACGTTAACGCTATGTGAAAAGCGTCGGCGTTCACATCGAGCGGGGGTTCTTCGTCCAGATCTATCAGACAACTGATGTTCTTCGGCGTCTCGTATCTGTACCCTCTCTGTTTCTTATGTTCGGCCATCGCGGCCCTGTCTATCTGTCCCGATTCTCCCGGGGTCGGTCTGAGACGTCTGAAATATGTTACGTTCTCTCTTATCTCGGAGAGACCGTTCTCGCAGTCGCAGAACAATTTTCTTGTGTTCAGCTGCTGATGGATCTCGATACCGCAGATCAGCCTTTCTTTCGTCGCGGGGTCACCAGATGACATCGGCCGTCCTCCTTGTTCCCGTCTCGAACGATAACGGTCTTCTCATCATCTCTTTCGCTTCTTCCGTGTCCTTTGAATTTGCTAAGCACCACATGAGCTTCACATACGCCGTTTCCGGGACCATATCGCCTGCCGGTATCACGCCCATGCTCTGAAGATTACGCCCGGTGTCGTAGATGTTCATTCCCGTCGGACCGTTAATGCACTGCGTCGTCATTACCACGACCGTTCCGTTCCCGGCCGCTTTCTTTATCACCGAAGCGATCCCGTCGCTGACGTGGCCGAGACCGGTGCCTTCGATCACGATGCCTTTGGAATTGATCATCACATCCCTGAACATCTCCGGATCCATTCCCGGATAGTATTTCAGAAGAACGACGTCCCTGCACATCTTCGTTTCCGCTTTCGTTCTCTTTGCGGGCGAGGGGAGTTCGGTGCTGAACGTTATGTTAAAGGCGGCGTCCATGTGCGCCACGGGGACCGAATTGATACTGCGGAACGCGTCCCTTCTGGACGAGTGCATCTTTCTGACCCGGGTGCCTCTGTGCACTGCGTAAGAATCATCATTCATCGTGTCGTGCATCACCGCATAAACACCGGACGCTTTCGACGAGATGCAGAATCTTACCGATGCGGTGATGTTGCCGGCGGCGTCCGAGGACGGTCTGTCCGGGGATCTCTGAGAACCGACGAGAACGACCGGGCCGCTTAACTCTCCCAGCATGAATGACAATGCCGCCGCGGTATATCCCATCGTGTCCGTTCCGTGTAATATCACAACACCTTCCGCGCCGCCGTTCAGTTCCTCTTCCGCGGCTTCCGCGATCTCCTGCCAGTGTTCGATGTTCATGTTCTCCGAAAATACCGCGGTCAGGTCCCTCGTCCTTATGTTGGCGATATCCGGTATCTCCGGGAAAAGATCGAGAAGCGCGTCGGCGGAACGTCCCGGCGATACCGCGCCCGTTCTGCTGTCGGACTGCGAACCGATCGTTCCTCCGGTGCTTATCAGCGTGATGTTCGGCAGCCCTTCCTTCGGTCTGCGTTCGTTCGTCCTCACCGCTTTGACAACAGGTCTCTCGATCGTTCTGACCGAATCGCCCTTCTTTACTCTCAGTCCGATGTTGTATCCGTTCTTCAGCTTGATGACGACGACATCGGATGCCCCCGAGTCCTTGTGCGGCATCAGCACGCCTTTGTATTCTTTGCCGTCGATGGTAAGCAGAAGCGTCGAACCCTCTTCCGCTCCCGCGTCCTTAAGCATTTCCGATAATCCCTCGGAGTATCTCATGTTCTCCCCGGATTTTCCGTTAACGACTCATTACTTATTTCACTTTGCGTGATACGCGCGTGCACCTTTTCTTTCCGCGCTGAATTAATGGCCATTAAGTTAACCGTCATTAATTTAACCGCCATGAAAATAATAGCCATTAAATTAATACTAAAAGAAATTCTGAGAACGCCGATCTTCCGTTTTGACGGAAAGGCCGATATGGTCACGAACTGAAAAAGTTCGGCGTCAAGTTCGGGAGATCGTCTCTGAACGATGTGTGAACTGCCCGCATCGATGACCCCGAATATCGCATACGGCAGATCACCTGAGGCCGATTATCTTCCCGGATGCGTCCAGATCCATCTTTACCGCGGCCGGTGTCTTCGGTAATGCGGGCATCAGCGTTATCTGACCGCATATCGGTACGACGAATCCGGCGCCCGCCGAGACGTAGATGTCACGGACGGTCATCTTCCATCCCGTCGGGGCGCCTTTCATCTTCGGGTCGTCGGAGATGGACGCCTGCG
>WRKA01000117.1 GCA_009778265.1 Methanomassiliicoccaceae archaeon
GCCTGTAGGCGGCACGTTCATCAGCGAGGCGCTCTCAAGGGTGTGCATGTATCCCGTATATATACCATCCCTGATGATCTGTGTCCTGGACGCGGGGGTCCCCTCGTCGTCGTACAATATCGTCCCGTGCGCTTTGGGAACGGTCCCGTCGTCGTACATCGAGACGACATCGGATGCGACCCTTTTTCCGACGGCATCCGTAAGGAACGATCTTCTTTTCACGACCTCGTCGGCCTCCGACGCATGCCCCATGACCTCGTGAGCAAGCAATCCGGATATCATCGGGTCCGAGATGACGGTCATAGAGCCGTTCGGAGCGCGTTTCGCTTTCAATGTTAGGACGGCCTCTTTCGCAGTTTCCCGTCCGAGCCTTTCGATATCCGTGTTCTTTACAAGTTCGAACCCGCATGTCCCGTCCGGGCCGTCGTAGTACCTTTCCATCCTGTCGCCGTCGGACGCGACACTCATCGCTCTGAATCTTGTCCTTATCTCTTCCCATTCTATCTCGGAGCCCGCGGAATTGACAAGGATGTTCCTGCAGATCTCCTCGCCGTAACTGCCGATCCTGTTCAGAACTTTATCACAGATCTGCGAACGGTCCGCATCCAGGACCGCATCCACCTTTTCTTTCATGTCAACGTCGTTCGGATGAATTTTTACATTCTGGATCTCTTTCTTTCTAACGGTCCCGACGTTAAGTTCGAGACGTCCTTTCGGCGAACCGGACGCATTCGCGACGGCGGTCCTCGCCGCATGTCCCGCATCGTCGCGATCGAACGACGTCGCCGTGTAATATCCCCATCTTCCGTTCACCCAGGCACGTAAACAGACCCCTCCGAGGACCTTATCGGAAAGGTGTCTTATATCCCCGTTGATCGATTGGATGCCCACCGTTCTCACGGTCTGCGACCTGGCGTCGCAGAACTCCGCGCCGAGCGCCTGCATCTTTTTCACTGTCCCTGATAAAATATCGTACATCATATCACTGTAAATCCTTCGTCAAATTCGGTCAGCGGTTCGGCGCCGTTCTTTTTTATGAGTATCGTATCCTCTATCCTGATCCCTCCGATCCCGGGAAGATATATGCCGGGCTCGGCGGTCACGACCATCCCTTCCTTCAGCGTATCTTCGGATCCGGGGAATATCGACGGGCTTTCATGAATATTCATCCCGACGCCGTGGCCGAACGAATGTATGAATCTTCCTTTGAACTCGCTTCCGTCTATGACCGCTCTCGCCGCAAGATCGGCGTCCTTCGCGGGCGAACCGCCGAACATCTTCTCCATTCCGGCATTCTTCGCTCTGAGGACGACATCGTACGCCCTTCTGAGGATGCCGTCGGGTTCTCCGAAGAACACCGTTCTTGTGAGGTCCGAACAGTACATCCCGTATTTGGAACCGAAGTCGAACAGTGCCGTATCACCTTTTCTCAATTTACGGTCCGCGGGGCGGTAATGCGGCTCCGCCGAGTTCTCGCCGAACGCGGATATCGTATCGAACGCGTTCCCGGAACCGCCGTTCTCTCTCATTCCGGATTCGATGAGCCAGGCCATCTCCTTCTCCGTGATGCCGATACGCAGCATGTTCGGTATATCGGTTGCGATCTTCGACGAAACGGCGCACGCTTCTCTTATCTCGGCCACCTCTTTATCGTCCTTTATCATCGTCACTTCAGCGATCTTAGCGGAAACATCGACAAGGTCCGCATTTGTTATCTTTTTGATGTATTCGGAAACGCTGTACGTGGTGGAGCGGCCGCATATGCCGATACGTCCGCATCCGTTAAGGATGTCAGAGAACGTTCGATCGCGGTCATCGCGTTTTTCATAGATGTGTATATTTCCGAGTCCCGTTCTTGCCGTGGTCTCCTCCAACGGCCCGGTGACGACATCCAGGGAGCCGTCCTTCGAGATTATTGCGAAAGAGCCTTCGAATGTTCCGGACGTCTGTTCTGTCACATACCAGAACATCATGTCCAGGAAAGGCGACGTTCCGTTGGATATCACGACGGCATCAACATCGCCGCATGCGGCCGAGATCCTCTGAGCTCTGGAAGGTTGCATCAGATGCCTACCCACTCGTTCCTTATTATTCTTTTCAGGGCGGATATGGCCGACAGCGCGGCCAAATGGCTTGTCGACGGGTTGATGACGGAGGGAACGTTCCTTGTGATCGACACCATCTCTCCGAACTCTCCTTTCACTCTCAGTTCGTGAGAATTGGAGTCTGTTCCGGGGTCGACGATGACGGTGACATCCGTCCTGTCGAATCCGACGCCCATTATGCTCACCGTCGCCGCAACGTTGACGTTCTTCGGGAATATCTTCACCGCCTCTCTTGCCGGCCCTTTATAGATGACCGTGGGCTCGGTTATCTTGTCCACATCTATCCCTTTCTCCGTAAGATACGTTATGCCGCTCAGTCCGTCCGGGGATTTTGTCGTTATCAGTTCAACCGATTCGATCTTACCGGTCACGGCGGAACTCAGACAATCGGTGCCGCTGACCGCGCCGGAAGGGACGAGCACCCTCGCTCCCGTTGTGCGCGCCGTAGAGTAAATGGAATTTCTGTAATCGTCATCCACCAGCACACCTACGGACATTATCATAATGTCGACGCCTCTTCCCACGACCTTAGGAAGGACCTCCCTGGCCGCATCCTGGCTCGCCGCTTCGATAACGAGGTCGCAGTGATATAATTCCTGATCTATATTACGGACGGCTATAGCCTTTTTCAGTTTTGTGGAAAGCAGTTCCGCCGCTTTCCCGTTCTGATCCAAAAGATATATTCTTTTAACTTCCACCATCCCGTCGGCAGCCTCTGCCAGTTCGCTGCCGATGGACCCGCAACCAACGATCGCCAAGCGCATAACGCCAATTACCGTTCTGCATGTATTAATATATTTTTTCCCACCGCGGGCGAAATGCAGATTAAGGATGTTCACATCACGCTTCACGATGCCTTACGAAACGCTTGAACATACGGCCGACATTCTGGTGAGATGCACCGGAAGGACGATGGAAGAATGTTTCGAGAGCGCGGCCTTAGCGTTATTCGACCAGATGGTCGACATCGCCACGGTGGAGCCGAAGGACAAATATTCGTTCGTGATCGAAGCGGAGGACATCGAGGACCGTCTGTTCCTGTTCCTTTCCGAACTTCTGTACCTGATGGATGCGGAATCGGCAGTTATGGGGAAGTTCAGCGTCAGGTCCGAAGGATCGGAACTGAGGTGCGAAGCGTACGGCGAAACGCTGGACACAGGGAAGCACAGACCGAGGACGGAGATCAAGGCGATAACGTATCATATGATGGACATCGACGAAGAGGGACCGTCGGTGACGGTGCTTTTCGATGTTTAGATATACTCAGAGGATATGGTGATTTTTATGCTGAGGTTGGGTTGGTTCTCTTCGGGCAGAGGTCCGGGTTCTCGGAATCTGCTGAGAACGGTGATGGATCGGAAGAGCAAAGGGATCATTGACGTTAACATAGAATTCGTCTTCTGCAATTGGGACAATAATGAGGAGCCCAACGCAAGGAAGGAACAGAGGGAACAGTTCTTTGACATGGTGAAAGGATATAACATACCGTTGGTCACGCTCTCGTGGAGATCGTTCCGCCCCGAGTTCTGCAAGGATGACGAGGAAGAACGGAGGAACGAGTACGGAAAGAAGATGAGAGAACTTCTTTCGGGATACAGATTCGACATAGGGGTCCTTGCCGGTTATATGCTGTGGGTGGATGACGAAACGTGTGAGACATACGATCTCATCAATCTTCATCCGGCGCTTCCGGCAGGTCCGAAGGGAACGTGGCAGGAAGTGATCTGGCAATTGATCCGCGATGATGAAAGGGAGCACGGGGTGATGATACACCTCTGCACAAAGGAATGGGACCGCGGGTCCGCACTGACATACTGCGGATTCCCGATACGCGGTGACGGATATGACGGCCTTTGGGACGGGATGTACGAGAAACTTAAGACGAGGTCATTGGAACAGATAATGACGGAAGAGGGAGAGAACGAGCCGCTTTTTGCAAAGATAAGGAAGGACGGTGCCGAGAGGGAACTTCCGCTGATAGTATCAACGATAAAACAATTCGCCGACGGGAATCTTAAAATGAAGGATCAGAAGGCGTATCACAAAGATAAAGTCCTGGACGGTCCGTTCGATCTGTCCGCAGACGTTGACGATTCGATCGATGGTGAGTGATTTGGAATATAACCACATGGAAGAGATGGGATTCAGCGAAGATAAGCAGTTAATGTGCAACGCGTCCGGTATCCTGAGCTCCGCGAATTCGATGAAGAGGATGTGCGACCGTTTCATACGGAACGGCGGAAGAATGTACGATATACTGACGGCGTACGACAGCATATTGTCGTACGGCCTGAACAGGGACGACAGAAGGTCCGGCGACGCGCTGAAGACGATGGTACCGCTCCTGAAAGCGGCGGGCGTGACGGACAGTTCGTTATACGGTCACTTTACCAAGAACATGGATCTGATGCCGGGTGCCGACGTCATAAACTATCTGAACGGACTGATGACCGCATCCGTCGTCTCCGAGACGTACGAACATCATTCGCTGGCGTTATGCGATTCTCTGAATATTCCGTCGGACACGGTACAAAGCACAGAGGTCTCATTCGACGAATTGGAGATGGACAGGAACGAGGCTAAGAGATTCAGGGAATTCTCATCGAATATATCGAAAATGGACGTTCCGAAGGTGTCGTCCCGCGACGGCGTACAATTCATTGACCACAAGGACCAGATGATATTGGATACGGTGGACGGCATCGTGGAACAGATGAGCGAGACCGATTTCAGTTACCGGATGGAAGAAGTGAAGCTAATGGGAGGGAATGAGAAGGCGTTCGCTCTGATGGACATGAGAAGAAAGACCATGGTGGACCTCGACTGTACGGCGTACATAGGGAACAACGCGACCGATTATCCGGCAATGGATATCATCTGTGATAACGAAGGATTGGCGTTATCGTTCAACGGGGACGCATACGCGGTGAAAGGCGCCAACGTCGCCGTGATGTCGCCGGACCCGATCGTCGCGGCCGTCCTGATATCAGAATTCTATATCGAAGGATTGGAAGGCGTCTATTCGCTGATAGATCGGTGGGACCGTAAAGAACTGTCGGAGCACGAGTATTCCGATCGTCACCTGATGAGCGCTATGCTGAGGAAGTTCCCGTCCAAGCTGCCGGATGCGGTCATCGTGAACGAGGACAACCTCGGCGACGTGATGAGAGAGAGCGAAAGGTTCCGCCGTAAACTGACGTTCTGACGCATGTATAGGAAAAAGTGCTCATGCCGGGATTTGAACCCGGGTGTTCGCCTCGAAAGGGCGAAATGATTGGCCGCTACACTACATGAGCAGGAAACC
>WRKA01000118.1 GCA_009778265.1 Methanomassiliicoccaceae archaeon
GGCGGGATGCCCACATGGAAGTTCGATAAATGCGTGATGTGCCTGTCCTGTCTGCACAGATGTCCCACCTCCGCCATAAATATAAGGAAGTCCGAAAAGAACGGAAGGTATCTCAACCCCAACGTAATATTCGACCCGCCTCACGAGGGATACCGGACCCTGTGACCCGTACGGAAAAGAACGTTAATTGGCCGCGTAATAATATTCGCCGGCGGATTTCTGTTCCCTGTCCAGTCTCGATTCCGGTTTGTTTATCCTGGGTCTCCGGGTATCCGCATCACGTCTGAATGTGATATCGACGGCCCTCAGGAACCTGTTCATCCCCTCCCTCATCGAGAACGGGCCTTCTCCGGTCCCCTCGTGCCCGGGATCGCCGCCGAACACCATCATAGAATCCGACACCATGTCCAGGAAATAGATGTCGTGGTCGACGATCATACCGCTCTTACCGCTTTTCTCCATCATCCTTCTGATGGTCTTAGCGGCATTCATTCTCTGATTGGAATCCAGATATGCGGAAGGTTCGTCGAATAAGTAGATATCGGCCTCCCTGGCAAGGCACAACGTGATGGCGACCCTCTGTAACTCTCCGCCGGATAATGTTCTCACGGCCTTTTCCATCAGATGACCGATCCCCAGCGGATTTATCACCTCTCCCTGGAAGAATCCCGACCGCACGGTATCGAACGCCGCCGAATACAGAAGGTCCTTCACCGTGCCTTCCGTATCGCCGGAGATGTACTGCGGCTTGTATGATACCTTAACCTTTGTGTCTATCTTTCCTTTGTCCGCTTCTATGACGCCGGCGAGCATCTTCACGAATGTCGTCTTCCCGGTCGCGTTGGGTCCTACGATACCTACGGATTCGCCTATCCGTATATCCCCTCCGTTCACCTTCATCCTGAATCCTTTGAAATCCTTCTCCAGCGTGTCGTAAGAGAGCAGGGTGCCGGTGTTCCATTCGTTCCTCGGAGGAGAGGACGTGAATTCTATGGGCCTTTCGCGGAACCGTATGTTCTCTTCCGGAAGATAACCGTCCAGGTAGACGTTTATCGCCGTCCTCACCTGTCTCGGTAACGTGAACACTCCGTACGCTCCCTCCGTTCCGTAGACGACGTTCACATTATCCGCAAGGAAATCCAATATCGCAAGATCGTGTTCTATGACGACCACTTGTTTCTCCTCGCTCAGTTCTTTGATGTGTCTGGCCATCTTCACTCTCTGATAGATGTCCAGATACGATGACGGCTCGTCGAAGAAATAGACGTCGGCATCCTTCATCAGAGTGGCTGCGATCGCCACCCTCTGCAATTCTCCGCCGGAGAGTTTGTCCAATCCGCGGTCGAGAACGTCGGTGAGTTCGAACATCTCCGCCGCCTCTTCGACCTTCATTCTTTCTTGGACCCGCGACAGGAGATCTCTTACCACACCGGTCATGGATTGCGGCAATTTATCGACGTATTGCGGTTTCATCGCCGTCCTGACGTTACTTTTGTACACCGAACTGAGATAATCGTAAAGTTCCGTACCGGCGAAATGCTGCAGCACCTCGTCCTTTGAGGGAGGGTCCTGATAGTTGCCGAGGTTCGGTATCTCTATCCCCGACAGCATCTTTATCGCCGTCGTCTTGCCGATACCGTTCGGTCCCAGTATGCCGGTCACGATCCCTTTCTTAGGGACGGGCAACCGGTACAATCTGAAGGCGTTCTCTCCGTAGTGATGTACCATCTCCGTTCTCAGTTCATCGGCAAGGCCTATGATCTTTATCGCGCCGAACTGGCATTTGTTGACGCAAATGCCGCACCCGACGCATAATTCCTCGGAGATTATCGGTTTTCCCTTTTCTCCGATGACGATCGCTTCAACTCCGGTCCTCATCTTCGGGCAGAAGTTGATGCATTCTCTGTTGCACTTCCTGTGCTGACATCTGTCCTGAAGGACCGCCGCGATACGCATGCGCCCACCTATAAAGAGGTTGAATATAAGGTTTAGGCGGAACACCGTCAGACCGGGTTAGTATAACTGTAATACACTCCTTGATAAAGGATAACGAATTTTTCGTACTATGAACGGCGCAGTAACATCAGGCAGCCTGCTGCTGGACACGGTTCTGATGATGTCGAACGAAAACCGGAGATCCGGGAACGACCCGAATATAGACCTATTCGATGCAGAGATCCAGGAAAAGATAATGATCAACGGAACATCAGAACAGAGAACGTTGATCAAAAAGATCATCAATGACAGTTTTACACATGAAGAACAAAAGGCCATGGTGGAAAAAGGAGGATTGATAATATCGGTCGAAGATCTGCCGTTCGATATTGCCGGTATCTATTACGGTAAAGAAGACGGTCTGTTCTACAGGATGCATATAAACACCGTCTGTCTCGATGACGGAGACAGGATCGAATATCAAGGATCTGGTGATGCCCGAATTCAGTAAGATATCGGCAGAGGATCGCCTGGATGAACTTCTCGATAAAGAAGAATAGAATTAAATATTCCTAACACTTTTGTTAGACTATGGCCGAAACAGATACCATGCAGGGCCTTCAAACCGAAACAAAAAAGAATATGACATGGGCGGAATTCATCGGCATAGAGAGGTATGCGTATCAGATATATCGCCTTCAGAACGAAGCAGGATTATCGTTCAAGGAGGCTCGCGCCGTGCTCACGCCGCCCCCGTTGATCAAATCATTGGCAAAAGAATGGGGGTGCAGTTATGAGAATGTCTGCAACCTCGGCCGGCGCGGACGTCAAAAAGTAAATAGAACGGCTGATGGTGACAGGGATAAGATAGAGGACCTGATCCCGACAAAGATGAGTTTTGCCGACTGATCCAATTTGTGGTATACTATATCAGGCAAAAGTTTCTCCGGAGACCAAGGAATGGTGTTGAATACGCTGCGTTTATATTCACGGGCAATATGGGGATTGACGTGACCGACGAAGGACCGATGACGAAGGACGTGGAGATAATGCTGGGGTCTCCGAAGAAGGCCGTGATCAAAATGGCCGGCCCCATCACGGTCGCGATATTCGCCTCGTCTATCAACGGTCTCATCGACGCGGCGTGGATATCAGGTCTGGGGCCGAACGCTCTCTCGGCGATCGGTCTTCTGTTCCCGCTGTTCTTCATAACCGTCGGCGTTTCGAGCGGTATCAGTGTCGGTGCATCCGCGGCGATAGCGAGACACATCGGCGCAGGAAGCAAAGATAATGCGGAACGGACCGCCTCCGCGGCACTGACGCTGTCGGTAGTGACGGCCTTGATCTTTTCGGTATCGATGCTTATCATCGCCAGGCCGCTGATGATGGTCATCGGGGGCGCCGATGTCATAGACGAGTGCATGGACTATGCCAACGTATTGTTCATCTTCGCAACGGCGTTCTTCATCAACACGCTGATGTCCTCGTTCTTAAGATCGGAAGGAAGCGCCAGGAGATCGATGATCGTGATGGTGACCAGCGCTCTGCTCAATCTTGTCCTGGACCCGATATTCATATACTCGTCGGACGGCATATTCGGCTTCGGGTTAGGCCTGGGGATGGCCGGGGCGGCGCTGGCGACGGCCGTATCGATAATAATTTCGACGATACCGGCGTTCTATTGGTTCTTTGTGAAAAAGGACACGTACATCAGACTGAGGGTGGGAAGACCGCATTTCGACAGGGCGATATCGAAGGATATCTTCCGTGTCGGTATCCCCGCCTCGGTGGAATACGTCGCAATATCCGTGGCCGTTCTGATAATGAACATGATCCTGGTGACAACGGCGTTAGGTACGGAAACGGTCGCGATATATTCGTCGGGATGGAGGATATTCAACATCGTGATGATCCCGAGTCTCGCGATAGGTGCGGCCGTCGTCCCCATATGCGCGGCCGCGTACGGCGGAAGGGACGTCGTGAAAGCGAAACAGGCGTTCATGTATTCGCTGAGGATATCGACGATAACGATGACCGCCCTCGCCGTACTGCTCTATATCGGGGCGGACATAATGTCCAGGATGTTCACCTACACGGACGATATGGAACATCTGCACGGCGAGATCACCCAGTTCATTCGCATATCCTGTATCTTCCTGCCGTTCGTCGGGTTCGGTATAATGTCCTCGTCACTGTTCCAATCGTTCGGTATGGGGACGAAAGCGTTAATATCCACAACGTTCAGGAATTTTGTAAGCATTCCCGTCGCATTCGTCATAAGCCTGAACGGCACGCTGGTCGACATCTGGTGGGGAACCGCGTTCATGGAGATAATCGGACCGGCGGTCGTGCTTGTCTGGTGTCTGCTTATCCTGAGAATGCTGGTCAGAAGGGAAGCGCCGGGACCGGCGCGGACATAATGTTTCATATATTCGCGATTCATCATCGGAATGATCTAAATGAGCAAGGTGCTGATATGCGTAGCGTGGCCTTACGCCAACGGAACGATACATCTGGGTCACATGGCCGGTTCCCTTCTGCCGCCGGATATATTCAACCGTTACAACAGATTGAAAGGCAACGAGGTGCTGATGGTATCCGGGTCCGACCAGCACGGGACCCCGATAACGGTGACCGCGGAAAAGGAGAACAGTACCCCGATCGATGTGGCGGAAAGATTTCATAACATCAATAAAAAGGCGATAGAGGACATGAGGATAGAATTCTCTCTGTTCACGAAGACACACACCGACAATCATCGCGATGTCGTACAGGACATATTTACCGTTCTTCTGAAAAAAGGACTGCTGTTCAAGAAAGAGACGATGCAGTACTTTTGTAATAACTGCAGCAGATTCCTTCCCGACAGATACGTGGAAGGCGTCTGTCCGGTATGCGGTTCCGAAGATACAAGGAGCGATCAGTGCGATTCCTGCGGAACGACGTTCGAAACAGGCGACCTGAAAGATCCGAAATGCGTTCACTGCGGAACGTCGCCGGAGATAAAGGGAACGGAACATTTCTTCATCCGTTTAAGTTCGTTCCGCGACGACCTTCTGAAGTATCTCGAGGACAAGGGATACTGGAGATCGAATGTACAGACATTCACCACCAACTGGTTAAAGGACGAACTCAAGGACAGGCCGATAACGAGGGATATGAAATGGGGTATACCCGTGCCGGCGGAAGGTTACGATGATAAAGTGATATACGTATGGTTCGAGGCGGTCATCGGATACCTGAGCGCTTCCAAGGAGTATTCGAAGATCACAGGCAGACCGGACCTGTGGAAAGAGTATTGGTGCGATAACGAAGTGAAACATTATTACTTCTTAGGAAAAGATAACATTCCGTTCCATTCGATAATATGGCCGTCGATACTCATGGGGTACGGTTCTCTGAATTTACCGTACGATATCCCGGCGAACGAATATCTGACGTTCAAAGGCGGAAAACTTTCGAAGAGCCGCGGAGGCGCGATCGATATTCCCAG
>WRKA01000119.1 GCA_009778265.1 Methanomassiliicoccaceae archaeon
GACGTGAACAGCTCATCGACAACATTCGTCATGCCCTCCGATAACGTAACGGTGAAGGCGATCTTTGAGAGGACGCCGGAGGTCAGGACCGATGACGGCGTCAGTGACAAGGGAACGAACATTACGGTCATAGCCGCCGTTGCGGCGGCGGCGGTGCTGTTCATAGGCGCGGCGGTATACTTCATGTTCCTGAAAAAGCCGTGATCGCGTATCGGAGCGGAACAAAATAACGGGCCGGACGGCCCGATCCCTCTCTTTCTTCCTGTCTCTTTAACGATCCGCCGGAAGATAAGAGAATAGTTTCAATTTACGACGTAATATCACAAAAAACGGATAATCGAATACGAATAGTGAGAAACTTTATAAGTATGTTATATAATAGGCTACCAGGGAAAGCACTCAAAGCTTCCTGAATTCACTATCACAATCACACGCCCGCCGGGAAGGCGGCAAAAGTCAAGAGATCGGTCGCCGGTCCTCTGAAAGGATGGCGGCAAAATGATACGAGGCCGTGGTTAACGGACCGGAACGGGCAACGGACCCGCAAAGTCATCGAAACAAGATGCAGAACACCGGAAGATAGAGAGTTTTCCCGAAAAAAAGCAAGGGGAATAACACATGAACATTGATCCTAATACAACAAAATACATGATAAAAGCAAGACTCACCGCGGACGGCATCGTAGAGAAACCCGACGTCGTCGGAGCGATATTCGGGCAGACCGAAGGTCTGCTCGGCGAAGAATTAGATCTCCGCGATCTTCAGAAATCCGGACGTATCGGCAGGATAGAGGTGGAAGTGAACTCAAAAGGCGGAAAGTCCGACGGACTTGTGTACATATCGTCAAGTCTGGATCAGGTTGAGACCGTCGTTCTCGCATCCGCATTGGAAACGATAGACCGCGTAGGTCCCTGCAAAGCGTCCATAAAGGTCCTTGGGATCGAAGATGTGAGAGTATCGAAGAGAGAGAAGGTCATAGACCGCGCCAAAGAATTACTGAACGATCTGATCAAACAGTCGAAGAGCACCAGTTCGGACCTTACCGACAACATCAGACAAAGCATCCAGGTGGAGGAGATAACATCCTACGGAAAGGACAAATGTCCCGCCGGACCCAACGTTAAGTCGTCGGAAGCGATCATCGTCGTGGAAGGGAGGTCCGACGTCCTCAATCTTCTGAAAGCGGGAATAAAGAATGCGATCGCGGTGGAAGGGACGAACATACCTCAGACGGTGCAGGAACTTTCCAAAGAAAAAGTGGTCACCGCTTTCGTGGACGGGGACAGAGGAGGAGAACTGATACTCAGAGAACTGTTCCAGGTTGCGGAGATCGATTACGTTGCGCGCGCTCCGCGCGCTCACGAGGTCGAAGAATTATCGACGAAACAGATAGTCAAATGCCTTAGGAACAAGGTCCCCGGGGACCAGTACATGGAGATGAACGGTCTCGCGGAACCCGATGACGGGGATGAGAAACGCAGCCACCACGACAGGGGCGGACGCGACGAACGTCAGCAGAGACGCAATGACGACGATGACGGTGACGAAAGACGCGAAAGACGCGAGGAACGTCACGACAGGAACGGACGCGAGGAACGTCCGCAGAGACGCAATGACGACGATGACGGTGACGAAAGACGCGAAAGACGCGAGGAACGTCACGACAGGAACGGACGCGAGGACCGCGGAAGAAGGGAGCTCCGCGAAAGGAGACCGAAGGAAGAGCGCTTCAACACGGAAGCAGCGGAAAGATATAAGAAAAAGGCCGTAGCGCCTGAAGAAGAACCTGATACCGAAACCGAAGCCGAGGAAGATGTTCCGAAGGTACAGGAAAGACAGTTACGCAGTAACGACAAAGAAGAGAAGAAGACGACAAGGATGCCTCGCGGAAGGAAGGACGCCGTGAAACAGCCCAAGACCCTCTCCCCGGAACAGGAGGCGCTTCGTGATATGTTGTTAGAGATGGCGTCCACGCACAACGCAAAGATATTGAACTCCGATAACGATACGATAAAGGAAGTTGCCGTGAAAGAACTCGTAGAATCGCTGAAAGAGAATTCGGAAGGGATCTCCAAGATAGTCTTCGACGGTGTGATATCACAGAGGATATTGGACATATCCGCCGACAGAGGTGTGAACACCGTCGTCGGGACCCGTAAAGGGAACATCACGAAGATGCCGGCCGGAATAACCATATGGACGAAGGACGACCTGTATTGATATGAACAAGAAAAAAGTGATAAACGTTTGGGCGGACCTGAAGGATCTGAAAAGTACTAAAGAGATAGCCATACCGGCTGATCCGCTTGAACGCGTGTTAGGACAGGAAGAGGCCATAGAATTGGCGAAGGTGGCCGCGAAGCAGAGGAGACATCTTCTGCTTGTCGGTCCCCCCGGGACAGGAAAATCGATGATTGCGCAGGCCATATCGCTGCATCTTCCTAAACCTCACAGCGAGATACGCGTCGTGAACAACCCGGAGAATCCCGAACGTCCGATACTCGAGGTCGTGGAGGAATCCTACATCCTCGAGGAAAATATTTCAAAGGCGGACGCAACGGGAGAATTACTTGCTCCCGAGAAGGTACCGAACAACGTCGCCGAACGTTTGGGATATCTGTGCAAAGGATGCCGCAAATATTCCGGCTACGGGGAACGCACGTGCCCGCACTGCGGCAATTCCAAGGCGGAGATGAGCGGCACAACGAATCCTTTCGGAGACCTCATAGGAAGTATGCTCGAATCGGCGATGCCGCAGGTCTCTCTGGGCAAAGATAAAGTTACGACGACCCGCCGCAAACCGGACGGCACCGAAGAGATGGTCGTGTTCGAACGGGCCGGAGATAAGATCCGGATGCTCGATCAGAAAACATTGGAAAAAAGACGGGAACTGGATAAGACGTCGAACAAGAAGACATTGGTGAAATTGGACAGGAATCCGTTCATTCTTGCCACTGGAGCATCCGAGACGGAACTTTTGGGGGATGTACGTCACGACCCCTACGGGGGTCACAGTAATCTGGGTACGCCGGCATACGAAAGAGTGGTCGCCGGCGCGATACACGAAGCTCACGAGGGAGTTCTGTTCATCGACGAGATATCGCATCTCGGCAACCTTCAGAGATTCATTCTCACGGCGATGCAGGACCATAAGTTCCCGATAGCGGGAAGGAATCCTCAGAGCGCCGGCGCGTCCGTGAAGGTGGACAGCGTCCCGTGCGATTTCATCCTGGTGGCGGCGTGCAACATACAGGACCTGGAAAATATTCTGTCACCGCTCAGATCGAGAATAATCGGAGGCGGTTACGAGGTCCTCATAGACACGGCTATGCCGGACACTCCCGCTAATAGGGGTAAATATGCGCAGTTCGTAGCTCAGGAGATACAGATGGACGGCCGCATACCTCACGCGACCATAAAAGCGGTTGAGATGATAGTTAACGAAGGACGGACAAGAGCGAAAGCGGACAACCATCCCGCCGGCCTTACGTTACGTCTGAGAGAATTGGGCGGTCTGATACGCGCGGCCGGGGACATCGCAAAGATGGAGGGCGCCGAACTTATCGACACGGATCATATAAAAAGAGCGATAAAACGTTCCAGACCCGCGGAAGAGCAGATCAAGGACAAATACGGATCGTACATGAAAGGGTTGTCGAAGGACGTATCGGAATCGCAGAAAGAGAAATCTCCGTACTATCTGCATAATGAACATGTGGGAGATCAGATGTTCAACTGAAAAAGAAGGTCCATCCTCATAGCGTCGCCGCCGTCGTTGTAATAATTTTTCATTATCTCGGTGGGAACGAAACCGTGACGTCTGTACAGGTTGATGGCACGCATGTTCGACGGCCGCACCTCTAACGATATGTGATTCATACCGTTCATCATCGCAATATGTTTCAATCTTATCAATAACTCGGACCCCAGCCCCATGGATCTGAAATTAGGATCGACGGCGAACATCATTATCCTCGCGTGCGAATTATCTATCTTCGACGACGAAAGGAATCCTATCGGCCTTCCAGAGTAATCGCAAACCACCAGCTGACCCTTAGGCCATTGCAAATGAAAATATGACAGCATCTCCTGCCCGTACGTCTCGTCCAGCGATCCGCACATTATCATATACAGTCTGTCGGAATCCGCAGGATCGTATTCCCTCACTATCATCCCTTACTTCCTCTCTTCCTTCTGAATAACGCCACGAACAGCATAATCAGCATTATGGCAACTATCGGGGCATATTTAACGTATGGTCCTAAGAACGAACTTCCGTCATTATTTTCTATTGTGACGGTGAACTCATACACGTATCGGGAACCGTTCACGTCCGTTGCAAATAATACGCAATCATGAACGCCTTCCGGAAAGACAGCGGCAATTTTGACACCCGTTCTGTCTATCTTTCCGTCACCATCCAGGTCCCATTCGAATATCGTACCCTTAGGGAAAGAGCCGAACGAAGCGTCCATGATAACGGGCTTGCCGGAAGTGTTCCCGGTTATTCGTACCGTAATGTCCATTTCCGTATCGTTTCCCCAGTCAAGCATAAAATAATAAACAAAATAATCGGCAACCTCCCGGGAACATATCTCCGTAGCTACCTCCCTATTATTCAGAAAGGCGGCGTTGCTCCAGTTGATCGACGACACCCACACCGTGTCGTCGATAATAACACCTTTATTGTGTGTCAAACCAAAATCATCACCGCCGCTTATGGTCCTCGCCTGCATACCCTCCATATCGTTGATCAGTGAAACAACGGTGTAATTATCTTTGTACGCGTCGTCCTCGTTATCGAACGTCACATCCGCAATGATACGAACATCCGCACCGTTCCCGGCCGCGGTAAGAGACCATGAGAGCGGCGACCGCAGCGAGATATCGGTCCACGCATACTGAACGGACATCTGTTCCGCATATATTCTCTCGGATGCGTTCGTCATCTCCCGTTCAAGATAATCGAAAGAAAAATCCGGGCTTAAGACGGGTTTGACGGACGCGCTGAACGTCTCATACTCTTCCGTTATTTTAGATCTGTACTGAGGCACCGATATCGGAGCGGCCGAGGGATACAGTTGTTTCAGAGAAAAGATATCATATTTTGAGATGTCGTCATCCTCAAAAAAAATATTGCGCATATATTCCGCATAGTCTTCGCTTTCGATAACGGACCCCCATCCTCTGTTGCCTGTGAACGACACCTCCCTCCAGTTCTCCGATGTCGTCACAACCGTCCTTGAATCAATGACCGCGTATTTGTTGTGTAAAAGATCGTAACGTTTGTATCCGCCGTTGCTCTTCATTATATTGATCTCGGCGCCTTTTTCGTATAGCTGTGTCAGATATCTTATCTCGATGTCGGGAACGCCTCCGGCGGGGGAACCCTCGATCAGTATCTTCACCTCCACCCCATTATCAAGAAGGAGCATCAGTAACGATATTATATCTCTGTGGTCGAGAAGA
>WRKA01000120.1 GCA_009778265.1 Methanomassiliicoccaceae archaeon
AAGTACAAGAAAGAGGCAGAGGAAAAAGGAAAAGGGTCCTTCTACTTCGCATGGGTCATGGACGGCCTGAAGGAGGAGAGGGAGAGAGGAGTGACGATAGACGTCGCGCACAAAAAGTTCTACACGGACAAGTTCTACTTCACCGTAATAGACGCGCCGGGCCACCGTGACTTCGTCAAGAACATGATCACAGGTACGAGCCAGGCCGATGCGGCAATAATCACCTGCTCCGCGATCGAGGGACCGCAGGCGCAGACGAAGGAACACGTCTTCCTTGCGACGACGCTCGGCGTAAGGCAGATAATCGTAGCCATTAACAAAATGGACGCGGTAAAATACGAAGAGGCAAAATACAAGGACGCGGTAGCGGCGATGACCAAGCTCATGAGCATGGTCGGTATCAAAGCGGAGAACGTCCCGTTCATCCCCGTTTCCGCATACGAAGGCGACAACGTTAAGACAATATCGGCGAACACGCCCTGGTACAAAGGAAAGACATTGATACAGGCATTGGACTCGCTGACCGTTCCGGCAAAGCCGACCGACAAAGCGTTAAGGCTTCCCGTTCAGGACGTATACACGATCACAGGTATCGGTACCGTCCCCGTCGGACGTGTCGAGACCGGCGTACTGAAACCGAACATGAAGGTCTCGTTCCAGCCGTCGAACATCGTCGGTGAAGTAAAATCCATCGAGATGCACCACGAGATACTTCCGCAGGCGCTGCCCGGCGACAACGTCGGTTTCAACGTCCGCGGTGTCGCAAAGAACGACATTAAGAGAGGGGACGTCGCAGGTCCGGTGGATGCACCGCCGTCCGTCGCAAAGACGTTCACCGCTCAGATAGTCGTGCTCAACCACCCGTCCGTGTTAACGGTAGGATACACCCCGGTGTTCCACTGCCATACCGCACAGGTGGCGTGCAGGTTCGTCGAGCTTGTGAAGACGATCGATCCGAAGACGGGACAGGCGAAGGAGACGAACCCGCAGTTCCTGAAGACCGGTGACATCGCCGTCGTCAAGGTGGAGCCGAGCAAACCGATGGTCGTCGAAACCGCGAAAGACTTCCCGCAGCTCGGAAGGTTCGCCATCAGAGATATGGGACAGACCGTTGCGGCAGGAATGTGCCTTGAGGTTGAAAAGAGGTAAACCCTCTTCTTTCCTTATTTATTAAAGGTCATATCATGTCACAGCGAGCAAGAATCTCACTCAGCGGGACCGATCCGCAAAAGGTGGACGGTGTTTGCGACCAGATCAAAGGGATATCCCAGAGAACCGGCGTAAACATACGCGGCCCCGTACCGTTGCCCACGAAGAAGTTGAAAGTTCCGTGCAGGAAGAGTCCCGACGGAGAAGGAAGCGAAACGTGGGACCGCTGGGAGATGCGTATCCACAAAAGGCTGATAGACCTGGACGCCGACGAGCGTGCGTTAAGGCAGCTCATGAGGATACAGGTCCCGGACGGCGTGAATATAGAGATCGTGCTGCGCAGTACATAAGAAAACGATTTACCATTTTGATATCCTGGCCGCCCGCCTTCGGGCGGGGCGGCCGCCCAATATCACCTATTCGGAATTTTGTGAACAGTGTAAAATATATGTTCCACTTTTCACGTACCTATGAGAAGCGACGTCGTGAAGAAAGGCATCGAAAAAGCGCCTTCAAGGAGTTTACTGCGCGCCGACGGTCTTGACGATAAAGATATGGAAAGGCCGTTCATAGGCATTGCGAACTCGTGGAACGATATCGTTCCCGGTCATGTGCATCTGAACAAGATCGCGGACGCCGTAAGAGAAGGGATAAATGAAGCAGGCGGGGTCCCGTTCACGTACGGCATTCCCGCGGTCTGCGACGGCATAGCGATGGGCCATAAGGGAATGAGATACTCTCTCGTCTCAAGAGAAACAATATCCGACTGCTGCGAGATCATGGCGGAAGCGCACGCGCTCGACGGATGGGTCGGTATAACGAATTGCGATAAGGTGACGCCGGGAATGTTAATGGCCGCCGGCAGGATGAATATTCCGGCGATACTGATAACCGGCGGCGCTATGGAGGTAGGAAGGATCGACGGGAAAGATGCGGACCTGCAGACGGTGTTCGAAGCGATAGGATCGTTCAAAGCCGGGAACGCCAGCGAAGCGGACGTCAGAAAGGCGGAATGTTCCGCATGCCCGGGAGAAGGGAGCTGTTCCGGTCTTTTCACCGCAAATACAATGGCATGTCTCACGGAGGCGCTGGGATTAAGTCTTACCGGATGCGCGACGATGATGGCCGTCGACCCTAAGAAACTGACGCTTGCGAAAGAGACCGGAAAAAGAATGGTCGAACTTGTCCGTAAGAACATCAGACCGCGCGATATCGCGTCGGAAGGTTCGTTCCGCAACGCGATACGCGTGGATATGGCGATAGGCGGTTCCACCAATACGGTATTACATCTTCCCGCGATAGCGAAGGAGTTCCGCATTCCGTTAAGAATAGAGGAATTCGACCGTATATCGAAACAGATACCTCATATAACCAGCATGAGACCGGGGGGCCCGTACAGCATGCGCGATCTGGATAACGCGGGCGGTATACCGGCGGTGCTGAACAGATTGAAAGATATGGTCGAAGATGCGGGCACCGTTTCCGGAAGGACGGTCAAAGAGATCGCAGAGAGTTCAGAAGTAAAGGATGACGAGATCCTCAGACCGCTGGACAGACCGTTCCACAAAGAGGGCGGGATAGCTATACTCAAGGGGAATCTTGCTCCGAACGGCGCGGTGATAAAGCAATCCGCGGTATCGGAAAAGATGATAAGATTCACCGGGCCCGCAAAGGTATACGATTCGGAAAAAGATGCGATGGACTCGATCATGAACAAAATTGTCAGATCCGGGGACGTCGTCATAATAAGATACGAAGGTCCGAAAGGCGCTCCCGGGATGCCGGAGATGCTCTCTCCCACAAGTCTGATCGCGGGTATGGGCCTCGGCGATTCCGTTGCGCTGATAACGGACGGAAGGTTCTCCGGCGCTACGAGAGGCGGATGTATCGGTCATGTGTCGCCGGAGGCTTACGACAAAGGGCCGATCGCCGCCGTGAAGGACGGCGACATCATCGAGATAGATATACCGGCGAGACGTCTGACCGTGAAGATAAGCGACGAAGAGATAAAAGAACGTTCAAAGAACGCCGAGGCGCCGAAAAAGGAATTGACCGGAGTGTTAAGAAAATATCGTTCACTGGTGGGCGACAGTTCGGAAGGGGCGCATCTTTATCGATGATCATTTTCGTAGGGAATCGAATAAGAAATGTTAGATCTGCGGCGGCATCAATCAAAATTTAAGCTGTGTTAAACCGAGTTAGTATAACTGTAATATTCTCCCATTAAGAACATCATCTGCAAATTTCGTTCCATGGCGAACGACGAAAAGGGAGAAAGAAAAAATGCAGGAAGGCCAAAGGTGTACATGGAAACAACAACATTCAATTATTTTTTCGACGACGACAGAGGACAAGATCACAAATATACAGTCAAATTGTTCGAGCAAATAAAAGATGGAAAATTCGAAGCGTTCACTTCTGCATATGTGATAGACGAACTGAAGAAAGCCCGGGAAGAAAAGCGTGATAAGATGTTAGAACTTGTCAATAAATACGGAATAGGGTTGATAGGCAGAAATGATGAGGTTGAAAGATTGGGCAGACTGTATGTTGCAAAAGGAGTAATTCCGAAAGGATTTCTTACCGATGCTTTGCACATTGCAATAGCAACGGTTCACGGACTGGACATAATAGTCAGCATGAATTTTGAACACATCGTGAAACTCAAGACCATCAGAATGACAGGGATTATAAATATCGAGAACGGTTACGATCCAATTGAGATACGTTCCTCAGGGGAGGTGGTCAAAGATGACATCAAAGATTGAAAAAGAGGTCAATGAAATAAGGTTACAGATATACGAAGAGATAAAAGACATGACCCCTCAGGAACAGAGCGATTATTTCAGAAAGAGGGAAGAAGCCATTGTCAGAGAATATGGTTTCAAAGTACATCGTACTGTGTGAAAGCGTCGATACGACGAAAAACGCATGTCCGACCGTGCCCGAGTGATGTTCTTCGATATTTTCACTCGTCTCTGAAATATCTTTTTCCCTGTTCCATAAGTTCTATGAACTTTTTCACATTCCCCGACAGCGCGGCCTCTTTCACTTCTTTCACGGCATTTTCGTAGACCTTCCACATATCTTCGGTATTACCGTTCAGATACTGTATATCATGATACAGAGAAGAATTCTCCCGCGACACAGGAACGGATGTTCCCACGCACCCGTTGAATGTCGTCGAAGCGGCGTTCTTCAGTTCTTTGAAGGATATGCCGCTGTTCTTCAGCGTTGTGAAGAATACGATGTTCGCTGCGTGCGAGAACGCAAGCACATACGCCATCAGTTCGTCATGTCTGTCCAGGTCGGTGATCAGTATGTTCGAGCAGTCGTTGTCGAAAAGCTCTTTTGCCTCCGTTACCGCTTCATCGCACCCGCACCCGCATATAATGACGTTACGGTCGGCCATGGAAACGGCGGAAGGTCCGAACATAGGATGTACGGAACATATTTTTCTGTGTTTCGCCATCTCTTTCAGACGGGATGCGAACGGACCTTTCAGAGACGAAATATCGAAGATCAGGGCATCCTTTCTGCATATTGCGTCAATATCGTTCAGGACCCGGTCCACTGACGGTATGGGGACCGATATAACAACAATATCGGAATCCTTTGCGTCATTAACAGAACCTTCGCCGATATCCACGACGCCGACCGAGGATCCGAGACTTTTGAAATATTCACAGAGCCAGACGCCCATATTCCCCTTTCCGCCTATGACCGTGACGCTCTTCTCTATCTTTTTACGAACGGCGGGGGCCTGAAGATCGACGGACGCGGTTATCAGCAGTTTACATACCGCTTCGGCGATATCTTTCGGAAGCGAAGAATTCTCGGCCATCCTTCCGTACCGTTCTATGACCTCTCTTTCAACTTCCAGGTTCCTCAGCGGGATCCCGAGTTCTTTCTTAAGATCGCCGACCTTCTTCGCGGCGTCGTTCCTGCGGATCAGTAATTTTACTATATCTGCATCGATCCCCTCTATCTCTTTCCTCAAAGGTGCCAGATCGTCCATTCAGGATCCTCCTTCACTTACCGAGACGTCAGCAAGGACGATGGCGGTCACCGCCTCCACCACCGAAACGGCTCTGGGAACTATGCACGGGTCGTGTCTCCCTTTCACCGAGATAACGGTATCCTTCATCGTCGAAAGGTCTACGCTCCTTTGTTCTTTAGCGATGGAGGGCGTCGGTTTGAAAGCGGCGCGGAAGATAAGCGGCATGCCGTCGCTCATCCCTCCGACGATGCCGCCCATGTTGTTCGTGAGAGCTTTCACACAATTGTCAAAATAATATTGATCGTTGCTCTCCGACCCTCTCATCCCGGATAGCAGGAAACCTTTGCCGAACTCTATCCCTTTCACGGCGGG
>WRKA01000121.1 GCA_009778265.1 Methanomassiliicoccaceae archaeon
ACGGGCGGGCATCTTTTTCCGTAGTACCAGATCATACCCATGAACCATAACATTTCCAGCGGTAACGATAACGCCGACGGGAGAACGGATTCCGTGGTCGATATCAATACCATGGTCATTGACATCGCCAGGGCGCTGTTCTTCCATATCGACAGCAGGACCATCGGGATCCGCGATTCCCTTTTCGTTCTCATCTTCCTCAATATGAATTCCATCATCGCTGCGACGGCGGCTATCCTTACCAGACATCCGCAGATCACCCACATGACCGTCCTCGGTTCGCTCAGTATGAATTCTTTGTTCGCTCCGAATGTTACGACGACAAGAATGAAGAACATTATGTTTATGGACACCGTTCTCAGATCCGCGGGAATGATCATTTTTCTTAACGGTATCGATACCGCGAAAGGTATGACGATGAACAGTGCGACGTATCTCAGCACCTCGTACGGACTGACCGCCTGGCCTATGAACACTTTCGTTATCACCGGCGTGGCCGCCAGCGCGATCACGTATATGACGGTCACAGTGATCATCGCCAGCTTTGTGTTCCCTCTGAGGATCAGAGTTCCGGATGTGACCGATATCGCACACGGAACGGCGGCGATCATCACCCATCCCATCCACAGGTCGTGATCGTAAAAGGAACCCACAAGCAAAGTCACGCCGCCGGCCACCGCGTAACATATGATGATGCCTATCATCAGTTCTTTCTTATTCTCTCTGATGTCGGACCTGCTGAATGACAGCCCTTGCAAAGAGACGCACATCATCACCATCAACGTTATCATGGCGATCTCCGGTGCATACCCGGTATCGCCGATCGCCAGTGCGGCGATAAGACCGATGACGATGTACCACCTTACGTCAAGAACAGCATTCATCAGCGGCATTGTCCGATGACATTTCCTAAGATGTATAAAATCATCGGCACCGCCCGATGAGAATGATCTTACGCTTAACTATAAATAACTCATTCGTGATTTAGTCAATCGTGATTGAGTTTATTGATGACACAAAATTCAAAGGCAGAGAATGGGAACTTTCGGAACTTAATGACGCATATCAAAGCGATTCGTTCGAAATGCCCATCATTTACGGCCGCCGCCGCGTAGGAAAAACGTCGCTGATCGAGGAATTCTGCAAAGACAAAAGAACGATATTCTTTCCGGCTGAAAGAACGAACATACATGATAATTTAAAAATACTGACCGACGCCGTGAACGCTGCCTTCAGGAACGACACACCGATACACCCTTTCGAAAGATTCTCCGACGCTTTGAATTTCATCGCATCCAAGGGAGAACATTTTGTCTTCGTTATTGATGAATATCCTTATTTGGCAAAGGCGGATCCGTCCGTATCTTCCGCGCTTCAGAATGCGATAGATCACAATCTGAGACATAAGAACATCATGATAATATTATGCGGCTCTTCCATGAGTTTCATGGAAGAACAGGTACTCGGATACGAAAGTCCCCTGTTCGGAAGACGGACACAGCAGTATCATATCCTTCCGTTCGATTATTACGAATCCGGAAAATGGTTCTCCGGTTATTCGAATGAGGACAAAGCGCTCATGTATTCGGTGACCGGCGGGATCCCCGCATATCTGGCGAAGATGGACCCGTCGATGAACGCCGAAAAAAATATCGAAAGGACGTTCTTCAAAAAGAATTCATATCTGTTCGAGGAGCCTTCCAATCTTATCAAACAGGAACTGAGAGAACCGGCGGTATATAATTCGATCCTTGCGGCGATCGCCGACGGTAACTCTAAGCTGAACGAAATAAGCAACAGAGTGAAGGATACATCCGGCAAATGCTCCATGTATCTGAACCGGCTGATCAGTTTAGGGATAGTAAGTAAAGAAACGCCGATCAATGAAAAAGAGAGCACGAAAAGAACTGTGTATCGGATAAAGGACGGAATGTTCAGATTCTGGTTCAGATATGTCCGCGAGAATCTTACGGAAATTCATATCAGAAGATCGGAAGGTCTGTATGAAGAAGCGGTCAGACCGACAATAAGTCAGTTCATGGGAATAACGTTCGAGGACATGTGCAAAGAGTACATCCTCCGTAATTCGGAACGTATAAGATTCCGGATCGGAGAGATAGGCAAATGGTGGGGCCCCGATCCGGCAACAAGAACGCAGGAGGAGATAGACCTCATAGCGTTGTCTCCGAAGGGGGACAGATGGATGTTCTGCGAATGTAAATACAGATCTGAGAAGGTCGGGACGGATCGGCTGGAGGACCTTATCAGACGTTCCGAGCTGGTCACTGACGCAGACGATAAAACATTCTGTCTGTTCTCAAAAGGCGGATTCACGGACAATCTTATCGGAAATGAACAGAACAATGTCCGGCTGATAGGTCTGGATGATATGTATGTGTGAAAAATGTCTCATCGTCCGGTAAAGAACCTGACCGCGTCGCCCGCGGGATCCTCCGACGGCACGGCGTCAAGCTGCTTCGCATATCTCGACGCTCTCGAATCCAGTATCACGGCCATTCCCCTGTCCGTTCCCGTTCTTATCAGACGTCCTATAGCCTGTTTCATCTTCCTTACCGCCGGGACCTCTGAAACATATCTCCATCCGAACCCCGTTCCGTACCGTTTGTCGAACATATCCGACATCGCCTTCGATTCCACGGTCGGAGGAGGATAAGGGATACCGACGATGATCGCGAACGACAGCTCATCGCCGGGAAAATCCATGCCTTCCGCGATGGACCCGCCCATTACCGTGAAGAAAACACCGTTCCGTCCTCTCCTGAACTGATCCAATGAACTCATCGTCCTTTTCTGATGTCCCGATTCCTCCCAGTACATCCTTTTCTCTATGCCTCTCTCCACCATCGGTCTGAGTCTGTTCATCAGACCGTACGAAGGAAAGAACACAAGCGTGTTCTTATCGACCGCGTTACATAACGAGACGATATGTTTTGCGATACGTTCCGTCATACCTTCGCGTTTGAGATCGTCATATTTTGTTGTCACGTTATTCACATAGATCACCGAACGGTTCTCGGGAGGGAAGGGAGAAGGGTATGCTCTCATCACCGTTGTATCGGGAAGACCCATCGTTCTTACGTACTGATCCAGCGGCTGCAGGGTGCCGGACATATGCACCGCCCCCTTCAGCGAACGGATGAACATCGTTATCTGCGAGGGATCGATGCAGGATGCGCATAACATCTCGCCGTCCGCGTCCGCCTTCACCGTTTTTATGAACTGTCCTTCGTCCGATGAGATCCAGTCCTTCAGCGATACGCCCAAAATAAAAAGTTCCGAGAGTTTGTGCTCTTCGTGATCCAGCAGGTACTCCGTCCTTATCTCTCCGATCTCTATCATCCTGTCCACGGCGGAGATCAGTTGTCCTTGATCCATCGAGAACTTGTTCTTCAAACGGGATTCCACGCGGTCGTGATCGATGACCGCTTCTTTTGTTCCTATCGTTAACTTCTCGTTGGCCGCACCTTTGATGACCGCCTTCAGGAAACCAGTGAACTCGCCCGCCTTCAGACCGCCGGACAGCGTCGGGTCCTTCAATGCAGCGATCTCATCCATCGCGTCGTCCAGCTGCTTCACGGTTATCGAAAAGTTCCCCTGTTCCCTTGCCGCCGGAATTAGATTGTGCGCCTCGTCCACTATAAGTAAAATATTCTCGTCGTCGCACCTCATATGCGCCAGAAGGTTCGTTCTTATGTCCTCCGACAGTATATGAACATACGGCGCCACGATCACATCCATATCTCTGATCAATTCCTTTCTCGCTTCGTAAGGGCAGACGTCGTGCGACTCGCAGAACCTGTCCAATTCATCCGATGTCGGAAAATCGCTACGGCAGAACGATCCTATCTTAGGTGCGAATGTTCTCACGCGTTCGAAGAATCTGCATCCTCCTCCGGACCTTCCGGATTTCTTCTCTTCGCACAGACTTGAAAGAACGTGCGGAGGGATGTTCTCGTAACCCGTTATCGTTCTCAGGAGCGGACACGACCTCTTACGTCCGGTGAGCGTCAGTCCCGATACGTCCTTGATCTCCGATATCGCTTTCAGTTCCCTCATCACCTGGTCGCTCTGCGATATCGTTCTCGTCAGATAGACGATCTTCTTGCCCCTCATCTTCGCGTGATGCAGAGAACCCGCAAGGGCGCATATCGTCTTCCCGGTGCCGGTACCGGATTCCATCACTAAATGGGCGGACCCCGCTAACGTTACCGTTATATCGCGTACGATGTCCATCTGCGATTCTCTGGGTTCGTACGGAAAATACGGAGCGGCAAGCATGTCCTTCTGAACTATGACCTTCGGTTCATCTTTCTTCCTTTCGAAAGCCATATCGGAAAGACACTGCTGCTTCCCTTCGATCTCGCCGACGGGTGCGCCGCATACCCTGCACCTCTCCGCTCCCGGAGGGTTCAGGCTGCTGCAGCGCGTACAGAAAAGCGATGCCATTGAGATGCCGAACATCAGGAAGGATTTAACGGTTATCTTCACAGCAGCCTTAAGTAAACTGATTTCATCAAAAACCTTCGCTTGTGTTAACATCATCGAGCAGGAATGTATCGTCTAGAGATGTGTTAAAGCAAAATGGTAGTGTACTACTTATACATTGATATTTTCCGATAAGGAAATTCCGGTATCTCACGCATGGTTATCGGGTGTTCGGCAATGCCGAGGCTCATCGCCGGCGTTACCTTGATCTTCTTCCCTGCGAAATGATCCGCAAGCAGCCATGCGCCCATTGCCTTCTACAATTCTGAGAGCATATTCCGCACCGACAAGTCTCTGAATTTACCATTTGCAGATCCTGTGAGATTCCTGCTCCTTTTCAGATATGTGGGTCTGTTCCTCTTTGCGAATTCATCGTTCGTCAGCCACTCTTCCATGCTCTTCGGATATTCTGTGCTGCTGCGGCCGGATATCTTTGAGAATATTGTCCTCGCAATACCTTCCATTACGTCAGTATCAGCATTCTCGAGGTAATCGGACACCTCGAACTCGATCCATCCGCAGCTTCTTCTCCATTTCAGCTTGAATTCTTTTGATTGCATGAATTCAGCGCTTACGGAGTCGTGGCCGTATTCTTTTCCCACCGTCTGAAATGCCGTCGTGAGTGCTTCGCTCATGTTCATGCACCTCTGTAAAATGCTGCGAGCTGTTCCCAGTCGATCATGTCGATGTTCACATCATCGAATTCATCTCCGATCTTATCTATCGTCTCAGCTGCGAACCAGAAGAATTCGGAAAGCGTCTTTGCCGTCAGATTACCGTTGTTCTTCATCGCTTTCACATATTCGTTCAGGACCCATGCGTTCCTGATGCATGTGTCAACTTTCTGTGTTTCCTCTGACCATGCGCAGTCATACTGAATACTGTATGTGTTGTTCGTTCGTCTCTATGCTTATGTCACTCATACTTTCTTTCTCCCAAGGGCTTGACCCTCGGAACGGCCAGGTCCGGACGGGCCTTACGTCGGTTTGAGGTCCAAAAGAAAACAAAGAACAAACAAACCCAAACCGACGCTATGGCTC
>WRKA01000122.1 GCA_009778265.1 Methanomassiliicoccaceae archaeon
ATCCTCAGGTCGTCCCTGGAGAATGCACAAATGCCTGTGATAACGGACCAATACGTAAGCGGATGGGTCCTGAAGAATTCTTCCGCCGAACTGTACGTCACCGCAGCCGTTACCGACGGCGGAATGCTGACGTATCAGTGGTACGGAAGCGGCGACGGTACGGATTTCGGACCGATAAGCGGAGCGGTCTCCGAAACATACGATGCCCCCACCGGCACGATAGGATGGCGGTACTATTACGTCATCGTCACAAACACCATAGATGACAATTATGACGGCGGAATAAAGACGAAGGAAGTGAAAAGCGATGTGATCGCGCTGAAGGTCAACGATGCCGCGGCGGTGGATGCGGATGTGCCCGATATCACATCGCAGCCTGTGGGCGGAAGTGTTAATCAGAATGCGGTAAAGGTCCTGACCGTGGAAGCGAGTGTCACCGACGGAGGAACGTTAACGTATCAGTGGTACTCCATCGATACACCCGTTGCTGGAGCGACCGGTACGTCGTACACCGTTCCGACCGACGTCACCGGAACGTTGTATTATTATGTCGTTGTAACGAACACCAACACCGGCGCGGACGGAAACAACACGGCCGCGTCCACGAGCAAGATCGTGATGATCAAGGTCACCGACACTCCGGACAACGATGACAGCGGAGGTCTGCCCCTGGCCCTGATAGCCGGTGCGGCGATCGCGGCGATAATAGCGATCGCGGCTGTCGTTTACTACCTTTTCATCAGGAGACCGTGACACTCAGAAGATACCGTCACGGCATCACTCTTTTCCTATCATCGGACGGAGGTCTTTTTACCTATATACGTTCATGAACATTTTCCGAATATGACCGTAAACGATATTAACGGACGTATTATTCAACGGGTCGTGTGGGGGTAGTCAAGCTTGGCCAACGGCGCAGGACTTAGGATCCTGTCCTTAGTGGTTCGGGAGTTCAAATCTCTCCCCCCGCACCATAATTATCTTTATGACAAATTTTTACGGCAAACTATATGAGCAAATACTCATATATACACACGGACGGAACATGAGAAAGGAATTGGATCACGAAGAGCTGTTCGAATTGGAAGAGATATACAAAGCGTTCGGCAGCATGCCCCGCTTAAGGATACTGATCAGATTGAGAGAGGGCGAAGCGACGGTCGGCGAACTTACGGAGGCGGCGGGGCTGAGCCAATCGGCCACCAGCCATCAGCTTAAAGAATTGAGAATGAAAAATATCATTAAAAGCAGAAAGAACGGGCTCAATATTTTTTATTCGCTGCGGGACTCGCATATTTTCAGGATGATAGAGAGCGGAATGGAACACATAAAGGGGGAGCAGTGCGATGAGTGACTGCGGCTGCGACAGCTGCCACGTTACCGAAGAGAAAGAAAAGGACATCAGACCTTTTCTCGCAAGATTGGCAACGGCGCTGATCCTGATCGCCGTCCTTGCGTTCGCCGACGTTCCTTTTTATGCGAACGTTATAGTTCACGTGTTCGCTTACTTCCTGGCGGGATTTGAAGTCGTCCGCAGCGCTGCCGTTAACATAACCCGGGGAAGGATATTCGACGAGAACTTCCTGATATGCGTGGCGACCGCCGCCGCTTTTTCTATCGGCGATTATACGGAGGCCGTAGCGGTCATGATCTTTTTCGGGATAGGCGAGCTGCTGCAGGGCATGGCGGTCGCCAGATCGAAAAAGCACATCAGAGAGCTGATGGACATACGGCCCGACAGCGCGACCATGAAGAACGGGGAGAAGGCGGATCCGAAAGATGTGAGAAAAGGCGATATAATAGTTGTGAGGCCCGGAGAAAGGATACCCTTGGACGGTGTTGTGACGAAAGGAACATCATTCGTCGACACCAAAGCGATCACCGGCGAATCGTTACCGCGGAGTGTCGGAGAGGGCGACGAGGTCCTGTCTGGAACGGTGAACAGGGACGGAGTGCTTGAGATAAAGGTACAGAAAGAATTCGGAGAGAGCACCGTCGCAAAGATACTCGAACTCGTGGAGAATGCGGCGGATAAAAAATCCAGATCGGAAAAGTTCATCACAAGATTCGCAAAGATATACACGCCGGCCGTTGTCCTTGCGGCGGTCGCGGTCGCGGTGCTTCCGCCGCTCCTGAACTTCGGCGGCTGGGACGAATGGATATATCGGGCCATAACATTCCTCATAGTCTCCTGCCCCTGCGCACTGGTCATTTCGATCCCCGTGAGCGTGTTCGCCGGCATCGGAGGGGCGGCACGGAACGGGATCATGATAAAAGGCGGCAATCATCTTGAAACGCTCAATGATATCACAACGGTCGCGTTCGACAAAACGGGGACGCTCACCGAGGGCGTTTTCGAGGTCGGCGATATCGTTACGGAAGGGATCTCCGCTACGGAACTTCTTGAACTTGCGGCGATCGCGGAGCAGCACAGCACACATCCGATAGCCGTATCCGTACTTTCCCATTACGGAAGGGCCGTGGAACGGGAAGCTGTGATCAGAGAACTGAGCGGACACGGGACGATCGCGGAATTTGATGACGTGACCGTCCACGCGGGCAACAGGAAATTGATGGAGAGCATCGGGATCGCCGAATTACCGGTCTTCCCGCAGACGGCGGTCTACATAGCGCTGAACGGAAGATACGCCGGCTGCATCCTTATTTCCGACAGGATCAGAAGAACTGCGGAACGGGGCATCGCGGAACTGCGGTCCGTCAACATCACAAGAACGATCATGCTGACCGGGGACAGCGAAGTGATCGCGAGTAACGTGGCATCGGAATTGGGTGTAGACGAGTACCGTGCCGACCTGCTGCCGCAGGACAAGGTCGCGGAGTTCGAAAGGATCAAAGAGAGATACGGTAAGACGATGTTCGTGGGCGACGGTATCAACGACGCACCCGTGCTTGCGCTCGCGGACCTCGGAATGGCCATGGGCGGCATCGGCAGCGACGCGGCGATAGAATCGGCGGACATAGTGCTGATGGATGACGATATCGGCAAGATCGCGACCGCTAAAAGGGCGGCGAATAAAACTCGGAAGATAATACGGCAGAACATCGTTCTCGCGCTGGGCATCAAAGCGGGCGTGATGGTGCTCGCGTTCCTCGGCCTCACATCGTTATGGATGGCGGTCTTCGCGGATGTCGGCGTGGCGCTGCTCGCGGTGCTGAATGCGGCACGCTGCCTTCGGGTGCCTCCTTCCCCGTATCCGAGGACGCGGGGCCCGGAGGACGGTACGCATACGGTATAAAGATCAGAAAGAAATTAAAGACCCTAAGGGAATGGCCCGGATGCAATGGGACCGATAGAACTCTCGATCTTAGCTTTGGGTCTGGCGATGGATGCTTTCGCCGTTGCGATCGGTCTGGGATTGGGGATGCGAAAGGCGACCGTAAAAAAAGCCCTGACCGTCGGTCTGTACTTCGGTGTGTTCCAGGCGGTGATGCCGCTCGCCGGATATTTTGCGGCGAGGACGTTCGCCGATGATATTGAAAGATTCGACCATTGGGTCGTCTTTGCGCTGCTTCTTTTCCTGGGCGCGAAGATGATCGCCGAAGGCCTCGGAAAGGATGACGGAGAACGAACGGAAACATCATTAGAACCTAAAAAGATGCTTCCCTATGCCGTGGCCACAAGCATAGACGCGCTGGCCGTCGGTATATCGCTTGCATTCCTTAAAGCGGATATCCTCTCCGCCGCGGCGATCATCGGCATCATAACGCTGGCGCTTTCGATGATAGGAGTGAAGATAGGCAACATCTTCGGTCTCCGCTTCAGGTCCGAAGCGGAGATCGCCGGAGGCGTGATACTCATCCTTATCGGTGTGAAGATACTGCTTGAGCATCTTGATATCCTTGGTCTCTGAACTTCCGGTATCGTCATTAACGGCGGTATTGATAGAAAAAGAAGTTTGGATAAGAAGCGTTCAGTTCCTGAACGCTATTGAATATTCCATCGTCTTTCCGCCGAAGTATTTCTTACAGAACTCGGCGGTCTTCTTCGGAGGGAATTCTCGGCATGAGAAAACGTCGATGAACGCCCGGTCCGTGATATCAGCGAAATGACCGGATATCAGCGATGTTTCGATCAGCTGTACCAAGGAATAACCCGCGACCTTCTCGTTCTCTCCGAACTTCACGACTATCGGGTCCTTGAATCTTTTCATGTTTATGTATTCCGCAAGATCGATCGCGAACTGCGTTATCACTTCTTTGCTTGTGATCTTCGCCGGATCGCATCCTCCGATGTCCACGGATACCATCAGGCCCCATTCCCCGTCGTTCTTGTATCGAGCCATGATGTCTTCATCGCTCATCACTGCTCCCGATTTAGGACTCATACTGTACACTTTCACATCACCATTTTCAAATGCGGTGGTCCGCCTTTGAAAGTATATCGACATTTAGTATTTCAAAGTGTCCCGACAACAAATACATATCGCCGTTAATAGATACTTTTTTCAGTATGCTGGCGGACATTATTGTAGAGATGATTACAACCTATTCCGTAACGGAGGAACGCGTCCCGTCTCAGCTCTCTATGCCCTTTCTCGATCCGATGCCTTTGTCGTACGGGTGTTTTATCATTCTCATTTCCGTCACCAGGTCCGCATATCCCATGATCTCGTCGGGCGCATAACGCCCGGTGAGCACCACTTCCACGTTCGCGGGACGTTCGTTCAGAATTCGTATCACTTCGTCCGCGTCTATCAGCTTCCAGCCCATGGCCACGTTGATCTCGTCCATAATGAAAAGATCGTATCTTCCTGAATAGAGCATCTCCTTCGCGATGCTCAGCGCTTCCCGGGCCGCGGCGATATCGTTCTGTTTTATGTTCTCAGGATCTACGAGATGAGAGAGACCGCACGGCATCAGCGTAAAGTTCTCTAATCTTTTTGAGATCACATATTCACCCGAATCCCGTTCGGGTTTCATGAACTGTATCATTCCGACGGAAAGTCCGCTGCCCAGCGCGCGCAGCGATAAACCGAGCGCCGCCGTTGTCTTGCCCTTCCCGTTCCCCGTGTACACCTGCACCAGGCCCAATCTCTCTTTAATGCTCTTGTCCGCCGTCATATCACCGTGTAATCGGCGCCGTAATAAATAAGTGTTCCAGAAGATTTTTTTATCCTGTTGTGTGTACGTGATATCAGCATATGGTGATGTTCATGACAGGCGGATCGGATGTATATTTTACGGATATGAGAACAAGGTCCAAAGGAAGTCTTTTATCGAAGATGGAGAGGCTTGTGCGTAATGCCGGTATCGACAGGATCGATATGGATAAAAAGTTCGTTGCGATAAAGATACACTTCGGCGAACCCGGTAATCTTTCGTTCATAAGACCGAATTACGTCAGGACGCTGGCGGATATCATCAGAGAAAAAGGAGGCATCCCGTTCCTTACCGACTGCAGCACACTGTACGTCGGAAGAAGAAAGGACTCGATAGAACATCTCGGCTCGGCGTATGAGAACGGTTTCAACCCGTTCGTGACCGGATGCCACGTGATAATAGGCGACGGACTGAAGGGCGACGATGACACGGACGTTCCTATTAACGCTGTCTGTCTG
>WRKA01000123.1 GCA_009778265.1 Methanomassiliicoccaceae archaeon
GTGGGGAGGATCGGTTTCTCGTCGGTTTCAGAGAACGCTATGACCCTGAAGTCCCTTACCTTCATCGTGTTCCAATCCCCGGTCGTGTTCTTGGTCCAGTCCTTGGCGTTCCCGGACGCCGTCCAAAGCGTCCATTCGCTCGGATCCGGCTCATTGGTGCCGAGGGTATCGGACCCGAGAGCTTCGTTGAACGCATCGTTCACGGTGAGTCCTTCTGTGTCCATCTCCACCCATTCGTTGTCGTATTTACCGTAACTTAGAAGTATGCCTGATTCGGAGTTCCCCTCGTTGTCATTGTTCATGAACATTATTACTCCGATCGCACAGACCGCGACCAGCATTACTGCGACCGCGACCGCGATGATCTGATTTTTCTTCATGTGTTCACCATCATGTTGGATGATATATCCAACTCAGCCATATGCGAACCTTCTTTATAATGCTTTGGATGATTCATCCAACCATCAATGATACTATTCTTCAAGAAACTTAGGAATAATCGCCGTCCGCATCATTTCTTTGCGTATTCGGAGCATTTTTTCAGGAACCTGTGAACGAAATCGGGGTTCGAGCAGTAATGGAGCTGCGGAAAACCTATGAGAAGATTGTCGGTGATATGCATGCACCTGTACCCTTTCCCTCCCGCCGGTCTGGACGCGTCGCAGTCGTCGCCGTAATTCGTGCTCTCCCAATAATGGAACTCGTGCCCCCTTAATTTCATGCCTTCGCTCATCAGGCCGTCCTTTTCAGATGTTACCGTGATATAACCGAATCTCACGAGATGGTCGGTCTTGTGCACGTTGCCTTTCACAACTCCGGCCATTTTATGGAATTTTTTTGCCTCATCTTCGATCTCGTCGTGAAGATACATGAAACCTCCCGCCTCGGCTATGCACGGCATCCCTTTCTCTGTGCTCTCCTTTATCTCTTTCAAGATCGATCTGTTTTTGCTCAGCCTGTAGGCGCAGAGTTCCGGATATCCTCCGGGAATTATTATTCCCCCGATATCCTTCGGAAGGTGTTCGTCGCTGAGCGGAGAGAAGTATGCTATCTCCGCTCCGAGCCTTTCCAGAAGATCTATGTTATCTTTATAAATAAAGCAGAAGGCGTCGTCCCTCGCCATCGCTATGCGTACTTTCACTTTATCGTGACCGAGTTCCGGTGCGCCGAATGCGAAGTCCGGCGCAGCATCGGCGATCCTTATCACTTCGTCTATGTCTATTGTCCTTTCCATTATTTCGGCGAGCCTGTTCATCTTTTCTTTCAGCATGTCTATCTCGTTGGGCATTATCAGACCGAGATGCCTGCTTCCTATCACCAGTTCTTTCACGTTAGGAAGATATCCCAATACCTTGAGTTTCGTTTCCCTTTCCACTATCTCTTTTAATTCCGGGTATACCGTCTCGTGCACGTTGTTCAGTATAACGCCTTTGATATTGTTCTTCTTGAATTCTGCGAACCCTTTGATCACCGGCACCAAAGATAATCCCTGAACGCCTCCGTCGGCCACGAATATAACAGGAGAATCCAATTCCTGCGACACCATGTACGAACTTCCTTCGATCGCCGTCGCTCCCTGACCGTCGTAGAATCCCATCACTCCCTCGATGAACGATATCTCCGCATCTTTCGCGTTCGTTCCGAATATGTGTCTCATTGTTTCTTTTCCGGTCAGAAAAAGATCTAGATTCCTCGAACTCGCTCCGATTATCTTCTCGTGGAACATCGCGTCTATGTAATCCGGTCCGCATTTGAACGCCGCCACGTTCATGTTGCGGTTCACTATCGCCTGCAGCAATCCGCATGATATCAATGTCTTTCCGCTGCCGCTCGACGCCGCCGTTATCAGTATCCTGGGTATCTTCATACGAATCACATCTTTTCATGTTTTTAACGTCAGTCCATCCTTCTAATGATATTCATCACGCCGTCCAATAAACGCATCGTTCCCCCCAGACCGAGCACCGGACGTTCCTTCAGCGGAACGATGATCCGCGACGGGCGGACCATGTCGAATCCTCCGATGATGATACCGCGGTATTCCGCCGACGCTATCCCGTCCCCGTCCCCTATCATAACGTCCGCGGGGGTGTCGAAAACATCTTCGGAAACGTCGAGGTCGTTCTCTTCGATGAAACTCTGTATCTCTTTACGGAACGATCTGTCGCTTCCCATAAAAATAGAAACGGGCAGCAATCCCAAGTAAGAATAAAGGAAGGTCGTCACCGGATACGCTATCGATCCGGAGGCGGCCACCGAGAACGTGCGTCCTAACGTCGGTTTGTGAACCGTGTACAGCGCAAGCATAACTTTTGCCGCGCGTTCCCTCTGCTCCTTGATCTTCCTCATCGCTTTTGACGGGTCCTTGTTCAGGAATTCGCATATCCGTAATAGCCAATCCTCCAGCGCGTCGAACCCTATCGGTGCGCCGTATCTCGACTCGACGTACGGAACGTCCAGTTCCCGTTCGTACCATTTCGCGATATCTATGCCCATGTCCCTGTGAACTATCACATTCAACTCGGCGCCGCCGGAATTCTTCAGTTCCCGTACGGAACAGCCGGCGCCGACGACCGTGTTCACTTTTATTCCGCATAATGCGAGAAGGTCCTTCAGATCCTTGATGCTGTCCTCCCATCCGAGGTCCCATACCGACATCCCTAGAATGTTCACGCCTTTGCGTTCCGCTTTTCTCTTTATCGAAAGCGTGTCCAGGATCTTTATCATAGTGTCCTGGAAACCTGTGCCCAGAGGAACGGACGGCTGCGGGCTCTCCATTCTCACGATGATGCCTTCCTCTTTTTTCAGCGATAACGTTTCGCCGATCAGCGAAGCTCCCGGAGA
This sequence comes from Methanomassiliicoccaceae archaeon, assembly GCA_009778265.1. GTDB lineage: Archaea > Thermoplasmatota > Thermoplasmata > Methanomassiliicoccales > Methanomethylophilaceae > Methanomicula. The sequence goes on from WRKA01000123.1 coordinate 2,845, forward strand.
ATTGATCATCCCTATCATCTTCGGTTTAAGCGCTTTGACCTCTTCGAACACTTCGTCCAATTTACCGCAGGTTCCCATGATATAATCGTCGGAATCCATGTATGTGCATGGAACTCTCGGCTGAGTGAAGAAGAATTTTTTGTAATACTTGAAGTGGTCGCTCACGTAGCAGTCTTTGTCCCTGCACGGATACGTGTGTTCCGAGAACCACGCCGGATATGATTTGCAGCCTGTCGGGCCGTTCATTATCGTTACGGCGTCACTTATCCCTTCGAATGCCAACGATATCCCCAGTATTCCCTCGGGCCTGTCGAATTCAGACGACATCTTCTTTCCACCCCTCCTTTAACGGTATTTTGAGCGTTCTCGCCCACAGGGCGGCGAACTCCGGCCCCGCGAACGGCGACGTATCGGGATTCACGGGAAGATAGCATGTCCTTATCCTCCCGTCTATCGGATATGTGCTCAGAAGCAGGTCCGGCCGAATTTTCGAAATATCTTTCTTTATCCAGGCGTCCATCTCCGGATCGGTGGGAATGTATGGGTCCAGTATCCTTTCCGTCCTGTCCTTCATGCTTTTGAGAATTCCTATCTTCCCGCCAGGGACCATCTCTATCCTGTATTCTTTCTCCAGTTCCGCTGCTTCCGATCTGTCGGTAATGTCTATCACCACGCAGCGGACCACGTTCATTCCCGTGCCCGCGGCCGCTTCCATGATCCAATTTATGTCCCTTATCATGCCTACGACGTACAGATCCTTTTTGTTCAGCCGCGGCCTTATGATCTCGAGGCGGTCGTTGAACTCTTTTCTGATCTCGCTTATCAATCTTTCCGCTTCTTCCTTCTCTGAAAAATGTTCTCCCAATTCTCTTATCAGAAGTTCCGTCTCCTTCATTCCCGGTCTTGCCATGTTGTCCGTCGCTTTCAGACCGAACTCCTTTTCCATAAGGGCCATCGTCTCCGTCGCTATCGTGTCCGGGGTCATAAGGATGCACAGTTCCGCGTTCGGAATGTTACGTACGCTCGCGACGTCAGTATTCCCGACGCATGTGCAATTCACTTTCACGCCCATTCTTTGCAAGACGGACGATACGAAGGACATGTTCTCCAAGGTGTTTATGCCGAACGTCTTCACACCGACGAGATTGACGGAACGTTCCTTCTTCCCTTTTTTCGACAGTACGCGGATCAATTGCATGCATGCGTCGGTCGCTCCCTGCATGTAATCCCCTTTTATGTTCCCATCTTCAATAATAGGTATTATCGTCACGTCAGGATCCTTTTCTTTTATTCTCTTCATCATTCCGTCGATGTCCTCGCCTATTATCCCGGACGGGCACGATGTGACGACGGCGATCGTCCTGTTCCCTTCTTCTATCATTTGATTGACGCTGGCCTCTAAGGAATTGATCGATCCGAATATCATGTCCTCGTCCTTCATGTTGCTGCACTTCACCGTCGGTCTCGCGAACGGCCTTATCGGTATGTCTCCATTGGTGAACGAACGCCTCATCGCGTTCGTCACCATCTGTACCGCGTAATGTGCGCAATCCCGCGGCGCGTGCAATACCGTCGCGAGACCCTCCACCGATAACGTGACGCACATCGTTCCCGCGAACGCGCATCCGTGGACCACTTCCTTCTCATGCCTGGCGCATGCCGCCTTCTTTTTCACCGCGGAGGTCGTGACATTCTCTTTGAGAACTCCGTCCGCTTTTTTTATCACGGAACGGTCCAGAACCACGGATTCCAATTCCGATTCGGAAAGGAACTTGGCTGTGTAACGTTCTCCGAGAACGACCTTCTCCGCGAGGCCGAAGAACTTCTTCGCCGTATCGGAATCCGGGAACGCTTCCACAACCGTCTTCCCTAACTGTTCCGCCTCCAGGAATATCTTGGAACGCGCGAATTCCGCTATTATCGGTATTCCCACGGCGGCGGAGAATCTTCTTATCCTTTCCTTCTCCTCCTCGTCGCCTCGGCTGTTGAATATTATCCCTCCAATGCGGTCGGGGTTGTAATTTGCGGTTCCCCGCAATATGTTGTTCGCCGCGTAAATGGACATGAACTCTCCCGATGAAACAATATACACGGTATCCGCGTAATCGTTCCTCAGCGGCACCGCGAAACCGCCGCACACCACGTCCCCAAGGACGTCATATGTGACTATATCCAGTTCTATGCTGTCGATGCCCAGGTCCTCGAGAAGATCGAACGCCGATATTATCCCTCGTCCGGCGCACCCCACTCCCGGTTCGGGGCCTCCCGCTTCCACGCATATGCATCCCTTGTAACCGTGTCTGATCACCTCCTCCAGGTCCCTTTCCTCCTCCTTCGTGTCGCGAAGGTACTGAAGGACGGTCCGCTGGTCCTTTCCTTCGATCAGAAGCCGTGTGGAGTCGTGTTTCGGGTCGCACCCTATCTGCATCACTCTCTTTCCGCCGACGGACAGCGCCGCTGTTAAATTGGACGATATCGTCGATTTTCCGATCCCTCCTTTTCCGTAGACGGCAATCCTTCTCATTGTTACCGAAACGGTACATGTATTATCGTTTATAATCGTTTGGATTATTCATCCAACCAATGCATTATGCCTTGAAACCTGAAAAAGCCTTATTAAAAAACCGACCGTGAATTGAAACAAGGACACACGGAAAGGATATCCGTCTTCATCCATTCCGGTCGTTGTTCTTTTCTAAAATATCTTCGGACCCTAAGAACAATGACCGCAGACGTTCCGTCGTCTCGTCGGAGGCGTTCCACATTCC
>WRKA01000124.1 GCA_009778265.1 Methanomassiliicoccaceae archaeon
GATCCAGTCCTCAAGCGCGTCGAAACCGATCGGTGCTCCCATGTCCGATCCGACGGACGGGACACCGAGATTCTTTTCGTACCACTTCGCCACTTCCGAACCGAAGTCCCGGTGCACCATGACGTTCATCGCCGCCTTTCCCGAATCTCTGATATCCGCAACGGAACATCCCGCCCCTATTGCCGTGTTGACCTTGATACCGCACATCTCCAGAAGATGCGTAAGGTCGCTGATACTGTCCTCCCATCCCAGATGCCATATCGACATACCGATCAGATTTACTCCTTCTCTTTTCTCACATCTTTTCGGAGATACCGTATCGAGCACTTTGACGAACGCGTTCTGAAATCCCGTGCCCACCGGCACCGAAGGAGAAGGGCTTTCCAGTCTTACGACCAGACCCTTCTCGTTCTTCAGGGACAACCTTTCCCCTATGAGCGAAGCGCCGGGAGAATTGATCAGTCCGACGATGTTCGGCTCCGCTTTCATCACCGCTTCGTAAGCCCTTTCGGGTTTGTCGCCCGCCCCCATGATATAATCCTTGCCGTCCATGTATGTGCACGGAACCCTGGGCTGACTGAAGAAGAACTCCCTGTAATACCTGAACGCGTTATACTTCTGATCTCCCAGTCCCCGATCGGTAAAAGCCGCCTCGGATGACGACGACGGATAATACTTACATCCGGTCGGGCCGTTGATCAGGGTCATCGAATCCCTTATCCCTTCTATCGCAAGTATGGAACCTAACATCCCCTCCGGTCTGTCGTATTCAAATGACATCTTTCCTCCATCCTTCTGTCCTCGGTGCTTTGAGCATCCTTTTCCATGTTCCCGCAAATATCGGACCGGCCATCGGTCCGACGTCCGGAACGAGAGGAATGAAACACGTTTCCGTTCCTTCGTTCACATCCATCGGATACGACGATATCAGAAGGTCCGGTCTGCGGTCACGGACGTCGTCCGCTATTTCGTTTATCTTCTCGATCGGGACCGATTCGACCGGATAACGGACATCGAGATCGTAATCCTTGGAATGGTCCAGGATATCGACGACGACGCAACGCATCACATCAACACCGGCGCCTATCGCCGTTTCCATGATCCAGCATACGTCCATATGCGTTCCTACGATGTATGCGGTCCTTCCTTTCAGATCCTCTTTCAACGAATTCAGACGCTCTTCGAACTCGTTCCTGAACTCTCTGATGATGTCCTCGGCCTTTTCCTCTTCCCGGAAGTGCTTTCCTATCTCTCTTATCCACAATTCCGTTTCGACCATTCCGGGTCTGATGTAATTCTTTGCGAACGCCGATCCGAATTCATCCTTCATGAAATCCCTGACCATCAGCGCGAAACGGTCGGGGGTTATAAGTACGCTCAATTCCGCGTTCGGGATGTTCCGTATCTCATCCACGGAGGCGTCCCCGACGCAGTTGCAGTTGACCTTCACATCCATTCTTTTAAGGACCGAGTTGACGAATGCAAGATTTGTTGTCGTATTTGTTGCGAGTGTTTTCACACCCACGACGTTAACGGATCTCTCTTTCCTCCCTTTTTTAGAAAGCGATCTCATCAGACCGAGCGAAGCGTCGATCACCCCCTGCATGAAATCCCCGTTTATGTTGCCGTCCTCGATCAGCGGTATTATTGTGACAGAGGGACGATCCTTTTTGATACGGTCGATCATTCCGTCTATGTCCTCGCCTATCACTCCGGAGGGACATGATGTTATCAATGCGATAACATCGTTCCCCTCTTCTATCGCATCCCTCATGTTCCTTTCCAGCGAGGCTATCGAACCGAATATCATATCGCGGTCGTTCATATCGCTGCATCTCACGTTGGGAGATACGAACATTGCCACCGGTTCTTTCCCGTCGTGGTACGTCCGTCTTACCGAATTAGCGGGTATCTGAATTGAATAATGGGCGCAGCTCCTGGGCGAATGCATCACCGTCGCCATCCCCTTTATCGATAACGATACCACCGAAGCACCGGTGAACGCGCATCCGTGCAGCGTCTCGTTCCTATGAACGTTACGGGACATGTACCTTTTCGCCGGAGCCTGCTTTTTCACGAATACATCCTTTTTTGTTGCTGCCTTTTTCATAACGGAACGTTCCAGAACCACGTTCTCCAATTCCGCTTCCGAGAGGAATTTTGCCGTGTAACGTTTCCCTTCGACGACCTTCTCCGCTAAACTGGAGAACTTTTTCGCAATATCGGAATCCGGGAACGCTTCCACAACCGTCTTTCCCAACTGTTCCGCCTCCAGGAACATCTTCGAACGCGCGAATTCCGCTATTATCGGTATTCCCACGGCGTCGGAGAATCTTTTCACTCGTTCTATCTCTTCGTCATCGCCGCGGCTGTTGAATATTATCCCTCCTATGCGGTCCGGATTGTAATTTGCCGTCCCCCGTAATATGTTGTTCGCCGCGTATATCGACATGAACTCTCCCGACGTCACCACATATACGATATCCGCATAATTGTTCCTCAGCGGTACCGCGAACCCTCCGCAAACAACATCGCCGAGTACGTCGTATAACACAATATCCAATTCTACGTCGTTCATACCGAGATCGTCGAGAAGTTCGAACGCCGATATTATCCCTCGTCCGGCGCATCCGATACCGGGTTCGGGGCCTCCGGCCTCGACGCATATGCACCCTTTGTATCCGAACTCGGCGATGTCCTCAAGTTTACGTTCATCTTCTTTTGTGTTACGCAGGTACTCCAGAACAGTCCTTTGTTCCTTTTCCGATGTAAGAAGTCTCGTTGAATCATGTTTGGGATCGCAGCCGATCTGCATCACCCTCTTCCCTTTTTCGGAAAGCGATGCTGTCAGATTTGAAGAGATCGTCGATTTTCCGATCCCTCCCTTTCCATAAACGGCTATTCTTCTCACGGTCACATGAGACGGTACACGGCCAATGCATATAATTATTTGGATTATTCATCCAACCATATTATCTGTGTCGCATCTTTCGGCATCAGTCCGATCTTCTGATCACGTTCATCACACCGTCCAGAAGACGCATCGTTCCTCCGAGCCCGAGCACCGGACGTTCCTTTAACGGAACGATGATACGCGAAGGGCGCACCATATCATGGCCGCCGGTAATGATACCGCGGTATTCCGCCGACGCAATACTGCCGCCGTCCCCGATCATGACATCCGCCGGGGTATCGAATACATCCTCCGAAATATCGAGGTCGTTCTCTTCGATGAATGTTCGTATCTCCTCGCGGAACGTTGTGTCGCTTCCGGTAAAAACGGACACGGGCAGCAATCCCAGATACGAATAGAGGAATCTCAGGACCGGATATGCGATGGGGCCGCTCGCGGCTATTGAGAACGTGCGTCCTATCGTTGGTTTATGAACGGTGTACAATGAAAGGAGAACTTTTGCCGAACGCGTTCTCTGCTCTTTGATCCGCTTCATGGCTTTCGCCGGGTCTTTATTCAGGGATTTGCATATGCGCAATATCCAATCCTCGAGAGCTTCGAACCCTATCGGGGCGCCGTATCCCGATTCTACGTACGGGACATTCAATTCGCGCTCGTACCACTTCGCTATTTCCAGCCCCATATCCCTGTTCACGATCACGTTAAGCTCCGCTTTTCCGGAATCCTTCAGTTCCTGTACGGAACAGCCGGCGCCGACGGCCGTGTTCACACGTATACCGCAAAGCGACAGCAGGTCTCTCAGATCCTTGATGCTGTCCTCCCATCCGAGGTCCCATACCGACATTCCGATAAGGTTCACGCCTTTCCGTTTAACTTTCTTCTTTATCGAAATTGATCCAAGGATCTTTATCATCGTATCCTGGAAACCCACGCCTAAAGGAACTGACGGCTGCGGGCTCTCTATTCTTACGATGATCCCCTCTTCCTTCTTGAGGGATAACGTCTCGCCTATGAGTGAAGCACCGGGAGAATTGATCATACCGATAAGTTCCGGTCTTAAAGCGGCGACCTCTTCGAACACCTCGTCCAGTTTTCCGCACGTCCCCATGATATAATCGTCCGAGTCCATGTAGGTGCACGGAACTCTGGGCTGCGTGAAAAAGAATCTTCTGTAATACTTGAACGGCTCGTTCGTATACGCGTCCTTATCTCTGCACGGATAAGTGTGTTCGGAGAACCACGCCGGATATGATTTGCATCCGGTCGGACCGTTGATCACCGTTACCGCGTCGGATATCCCTTCGAACGCCAACGAGACACCGAGGATCCCTTCCGGTCTGTCGTATTCAGATGACATCTTCTTTCCACCCCTCTTTTGACGGTGTCCTGATCGTCCTTGACCACAATGACGCAAAATCCGGTCCCGCGAACGGCGTGGTGTCCGGATTGACATCGAGGAAACACGTCCTTATCTTCTCATCGATCGGATATGTAGATAACAGAAGATCGGGCATCCTTTCTCTGAGGTCGTTCTTTATCCATGCGTTCATTTCGGGATCCACCGGAATATACGGATCGAGTATCCTTTCCGTTCTGTCCTTCATTCTCTTCAAATTACTTTTGATCCCCGCGGGTATCATCTCTGTTCCGTAAACATTTTCGAGATCGTTCATTTCTGAACGGTCCGTTATATCGATAACGACACAGCGGACCACGTTCATCCCTGCGCCGACAGCCGTTTCCATAAGCCAGCCGATGTCCCTTTTCATTCCGACGATGTATATCTTTTTATTGATGAGACGGGGCCTTAACATCCCCAGGCGGTCCGCGTACTCCCGTCTCAGTTCACCGATCAGCCGTTCCGCTCTTTCTTCTTCGGAGAAATGTTCTCCCAATTCCCTTATCAGCAGTTCCGTTTCCATCATCCCGGGCCTTGCCGTGTTCGCCGTTGCTTTCAGACCGAATTCGTTCCTCAGAAGGTCCATCGTTTCCGTCGCTATGGTGTCAGGTGTCATAAGCACGCATAAGGACGCGTTGGGAATGTTTTGTATCTCGCTGACGGATGTGTTCCCGACGCACGTGCAATTAACTTTAACGTTAAGTCTTTTCAGCACGGAACTCATGAACTCGATATTGCCGAGGGTGTTGATCCCGAATGTTTTCACGCCGACGAGATTGACGGAACGTTCTTTCTTCCCTTTTTCGGATAGTCCGCGGATAAGCCGGAGACATGCGTCGGTGGCTCCCTGCATGTAATCCCCTTTGATGTTGCCGTCCTCTATTATCGGTATAAGAGTCACATCCGTATGTTCTTTCGATATGCGTTCTATCATCCCTCCGATATCTTCTCCGATTATTCCGGAGGGACATGACGTAACGACGGCTATCGTTCTGTTCCCGCCGCGGATCGTATCGCTGATCGCTGCTTCCAGCGAATCAACGGAACCGAATATCATATCCGGATCGTCCATCTCGCTGCATCTGACGTTGGGTCTTGCGAACGGCCTTATCGGTATGTCACCGTTGGTGAACGAACGTCTCATCGCGTTCGTCACCATCTGCACCGCGTAATGCGCACAATCCCTGGGTGCGTGCAACACCGTCGCCAGACCGTCCACCGATAACGTGACGCACATAGTTCCCGCAAAGGCGCATCCGTGGACCACTTCTTTGTCGGACCTGCGTGACCTGCCTCCCG
>WRKA01000125.1 GCA_009778265.1 Methanomassiliicoccaceae archaeon
AGAGCCGGCGGACGAGATGTTCCTGCTCAATACGCAGGACAATCTTCACGTGTATATGAGAAACATAGTCAAACAGGAATGCGGTTCCTCCGAGAACGTGATATTCTCGGGAACAGAGATAATAGGATCTTTCAAGGGCAAACTCACAATAACCGGATCGAAGACGGAGGATCTCAAAGGAACGCCGGAAGCGCTGAATTTCGTTAAAGAACTGTCGGTCTCCCTAGGAGTTTCGGCGGATAAAAAGAAAAAAGAAGAGGACAAAGATTGGGACGTTTGCGAGTTTTATCACAAAACACACCCCGGTAGTATCAAAAAGTGACCTGAGAACGAACATTTTAACATGTGGTTTTAAATACTGTTAAAATATCATCGTATCATGAAGATACCCTGCGAACTCGTTGTATGGTACGTGCTCCCGACGATAAGGAGGGAGGTAGCAAAAGAACTGGTGGAGAACCACAAGATGTCTCAGGCGGAGGTCGCCAGGCGTTTCGGCGTCACGGATGCGGCCATCTCGCAATACCTCAAGAAGAAGAGAGGGGACAACCCGCTCATCGATGAAAATCCGCAGCATGCGAAATTCATGGAAGAGGTCCGCAACTCTGCGAGGCGCATAGCCCTCGAGGGTGCCGAATTCGCGAGCGAGATATGTAATATCTGCCTGATCGTGAAACGCATAGGAATGCTGGCGAAGATCTATGAGGTTCAGATGGGCTGCGAACCGCCCGCCTGCGCCTGCGATCCCAAGATCGTATCACAGTGATACAGCAACTCCTGAGCATATCCGGCGAACCTTCCGAAACGTTCCTTAGCGAACGCTGAAAGTCTGCGGTAACCGCCGCAGACACCATACTTTTCTTTCAATACTTTCTCTATCCTCGCGTCTATCGGGAACGCGTTAAGATGACCGTACGCAAATAAGGAGATACAGTCCGCCACCTTATCCCCGATGCCGTTTATCTCTTTCAAAGCACCGGAACATTCTTCGTAATTCATTTTTTTAAGATCGTCCGGCACTATGACGCGGTCCGCCACCTTTTCCGCAAGTTCGACGAACCGCCCCTCACGGTAACCGAGTCCGCATCCCTTTATCAAATGCGGACCTTCGGCGATCGCTTTCGCATCCGGGAATGAGAAGCGTCCGCCGATATCCTTCCCGTAGGTCCTGCAGACGGAATCCGTCATCGCGGCGATGCGTTTCACGTTGGCGTTCGTTGCTATGACGTACGTCGCGATGCACTCCCACGCATCCTGTCTCAGTATGCGCATCCCCGGACAGGCGGCCGCAAGTCCGCGGACGAACGGATCCCCGGATATCTCGGAATAGATGAGATCGATATCGTCCTCATATCTCAGATATTCGAGCATCATCTTTCTGTCGGATGTGCCTCCGCACACGATCTTTTCTTCCTTCTCCTCCAATGTTATTATGCGGTCCCCGAGGACCCCCTCCCATATTTTCCCTTTTTTAATCCAGCGGTGGGCCTGACCGCAGCCTAGAGTGGGATCGAGCGAGACCTTGACGTCGAGTATCATAACATTCCCCTTTCATCATGAGGAGAGATAAAGATGTTGCTCCGAAGAATCAGGATACGCAGGATTTAGCTTATTGTAAGTAATAATTCAGCCGTACTATCTCCACCAGAAATTCAGGTTACTTTCGGCGACCTTCCCCTTTTATCTTTATAACCGTGACGGACGGTCAATCTATTGCAGTTAAAAAGAGAAGGAATAAAAATGGTGAAGAGCAACAGAGCAAAGATCACGGTGAACGATGTTGAGATAATGGTCGAGAGCGGATCATACGGGGAAGAGGATTACATCAGTCTCACAGACATGACAAAATCCTTCGAAGGCGGAAATGCGCCAATCGAACAATGGGTGCGCAACAAAGATACGATAATCTTTCTTGGAACCCGGGAGAAATTGTATAATCCGAATTTTAATTCCCCCGAATTCGAGGGAATTAGAAACAGATCCGGAACGGGTAGTTTTTATCTATCCGTAAAAAAATGGATAGAAAGGACCAACGCCAGAGGGATCATCGCCTCCGCGGGCAGATACGGCGGCACCTTTGCGCATAAGGATATATCGTCGAGTTCGGCTCATGGCTTTCGCCTGAATTTAAATTGTATTTAATAAAAGAATATCAAAGGTTGAAGAACGATGAGAATGAAAGACTATCACTTGATTGGAAACTGAACAGAATGCTTGCGAGGGTGAACTACCGTATACACACCGATGCAATTAAAGAACACATCGTTCCGTTGGTTTCCGAGGAGAGAAAGAACTTTCTGTATGCAAATGAGGCAGACGTCCTGAACGTGATAATGTTCGGAATGACGGCAAAGGAATGGAGGGAAGCCAATCCGGACAAAGAGGGCAACATCCGCGATCACGCGAACATAAACGAGTTGCTTGTTCTGTCGAATCTGGAAAGTTTCAATGCCGAACTGATTCGTCAGAATCTGAAACAGGCCGACAGGATGCGGGAACTTTCCGTCATAGCGGAAACACAGTTAAGGTCGCTCGCAACGGGATCAAAGGCTCTAAAAGATTTTGAAAATAATATTAAAAAGAAAAAAGCAGACAGAAATTGACGCGCCTGTAGCAAACAGCGTTGGTAGAACGATCGCGACCATGAACAAGAATCTTACAAAAAGTCGAGAAAGGTCCGCCGCAACAACATTTTTTCTGTCCCCAACACGATCTTTCGGATCCCAGAACATAGAAATATAAATCACCCGTTAGCGGTAACATGCGTTTCGGACCGGCCGGTTATCCGCCCAAGAGCAAGAACCCCAAGGATGCGTTGAACATTATCCAACAAATGGGATTGGACGCGCTCGAGATGGAGTTCGTACGCGGCGCAAGGATCTCGGAGGCCAAGGCCAAAGAGGTGGGGGAGATGGCGAAAGAGCGCAATATAAGATTGAGCGCCCACGCGCCGTATTTCATCAGCTTCAATTCGGAGACGCCGGAGACAAGAGAGAAAAGCGTGGACCATGTGATCGATACCGTAAGAGCGGCGCACCATCTCGGTGCGCACATCGTGGTGATACACGCGGCGCAGTACGGAAAGGAGCCGGAAAATGCGACGGACGCCGTGATAGCGGGACTTAACAGATGCAAGGAGATCATGGACGACGAACACATAGGCGGCGTCACCCTGGGACTGGAGACGATGGGCCGTCCGGCCACCTGGGGAACTCTTAAAGAGATAGGGAAGGTGATGGACAGCATCCCGGGAACACGTCCCGTTCTCGATGTGGCGCATATACACGCAAGATACGGAGGATCGCTCAGAACGGAGGACGATATGTCCGCGCTCACCGAAGAGTTCTTCGCCCTCGCCGGCGACAGGCCGCATTTTCATATAAGCTGCATCGAATACACAAAAAAAGGGGAGAAGCAGCACCTGCCGCTTTCGGCGGCCGATCCCGACATGTCGTTATTGGCGAACGTGCTCAACGATTGCGAAAAGGATTGCACGTTCATATGCGAATCGCCGCTGCAGGAACAGGATGCGGCGGTCTTCAGGAACATGTTCCCCCGCTTCCGTCAATAACAAAATTATATATCATGAGTGTTCATGCACCATGCAACGCCACTGTGGCTCAGCGGTAGAGCGACTGATTCGTAATCAGTCGGCCGGGGGTTCGATTCCCTCCAGTGGCTCCACTATCTCTCAAGATCACAAGAGATAAGGGCAGATCTCACTTCTTCTCAAGATAGCGGTCGACGATCTTTATGGCGCACACGTCGCCGCACATGGAACATCCCTCTTCCTTCTCCGTGCAGCCCCTTTCCCTGTATTTTCTGGCCTTATCGGGGTCCAGCGCGATAGAGAACATCTTCTCCCAGTCGAGCGCTCTCCTTGCGGTCGCCATGCGGTCGTCGAGTTCCGTGTCGCGCCGTCTGCAGAGATCGCCGACATGCGCCGCTATCTTCGATGCGATCAGTCCTTCCTTCACATCGTCGACATCGGGAAGCGAAAGATGTTCCGCCGGCGTCAGATAACACAGGAAGTCGGCGCCGTTCTGCGCCGCCACCGCCCCACCGATCGCGCCGACTATGTGATCGTAACCCGGAGCTATATCCGTCACCAGCGGACCGAGGACGTAGAACGGAGCGCCGTGACACAATTGTTTTTCCAGGTGCATATTGGCGGGCACCATGTCCAACGGGACATGACCGGGACCTTCCACCATCGACTGTACGCCGGCCTTGCGGCATCTTTTCACTAATCTCCCAAGGGTCATCAGTTCGGCAAGCTGCGCGCCGTCCGTCGCGTCGTGTATGCATCCGGGTCTGAAACCGTCGCCGAGGGACAGGGTTATCTCATATTTCTTCGCAAGTTCCAGCAGATAATCGAAATTCTCGTACAGCGGGTTCTCGCGGCCGTTGTGCAATATCCATGCGGTAAGGAACGATCCTCCTCTCGATACGACGTCCGTCATTCTGTGGGAGTTCTTCAGCCAATCGACGCTCTCCTTCGTTATTCCGCAATGAACGGTCATGAAATCCACACCGTCCTTCGCATGCATCTCGAACCCGTTGAACAGGTCGTCCTCGGTCATATCGACCACCGCGTTCTTTCTGGCGGCCGTAAGCCCGGTCTGATATATCGGAACGGTACCGACGATAACACCGCATTTCGATATTATCGTTCTCCGTATCTTATCGATATCGCCGCCGGTGCTCAGGTCCATGACGGAATCCGCACCGTACTTTAAGGCAACGGACAGTTTCTCCAATTCGGTGTCCAGCAGCGGCATGTCGCGGGATGTGCCGATGTTCACGTTCACCTTTATCCTCATCCCGTCGCCGACGGCGCACGGGACGGGTCCGTGTATCGGGTTGTTCGGTATCACTATTCGGCCCGACGCAACACCGTTCCTGACGAACTCCTCGCTGATACCTTCTCTCTTCGCGGTCTCCGCGATAAGAGGGGTCACGCCTTTCGCGGCCTGTTCCATTATGCTGCTCATCCCCTATCCTAATGTTGGATGTGTATTTTAGGATTGCTTGCCTGCCGCCGGATCGGGGTTGCGTGCGCGCGTGCGCGCGTGCACATGCGAGGTATTATAAACCTCTTGAGTAATACCCATGGATAACAGCCGGTCGATGCAGAAGGGCACGGGATGGGAAAATATGAACGGGGACAACGGACAGAGTAATTATGATGCGGACGGAATAGTTGTTTTAGAGGGTCTTGAGGCGGTAAAGAAACGTCCGGGAATGTACATCGGCAGCACCGATTCCCGAGGTCTGCACCATCTGGTCTACGAAGTGGTGGACAACAGTATCGACGAGGCGATGGCGGGATACGCATCGCTTATATCGGTGTTCATAAACGAGGACGGCTCCGTGACCGTCGACGACGACGGACGCGGCATACCGACGGGAATGCACGAGAAAGGAAAATCCGCTTTGGAGCTGGTTATGACGAACCTTCACGCGGGCGGGAAGTTCGACCACAACAGCTACAAGGTCTCCGGCGGTCTTCACGGTGTCGGCGTTTCCGTGGTGAACGCGTTATCGTCGAAGCTGATAGCGGTGGTCGACAGAGAAGGAAAGAAATTCAGGCAGACGTATTCGCACGGTATCGCCGACGGACCGGT
>WRKA01000126.1 GCA_009778265.1 Methanomassiliicoccaceae archaeon
TTGTCCATTTTTTCACCTCGTTCACATTCTGTTGAGCAGCAGCTTGACCAGCGGCTCGTTGTTCCTCTCGGCGGCGATATCCAGGGCCGTCCTTCCGGCATTGTTCACCGCGTTCGCGTCGGCGCCGAACTCCAGAAGCATATCGCATGACACCTTCGCATCCGCCTTATCTCTGTTGCCCGCGGCGTAATGTAAAGGAGTATTCCCGTTCCTGTCCGCCGCGTTCGTGTCCGCACCCTTTTCCAGCATCTCTATCTGAAGGTTCTCCGTCGTTCTGAGGTCATGGGCGCCGGCGTACATAAGTGCCGTCTCTCCGAAACGGTTCTTTATGTTGACATCGGGATCGTACTTCATCAGTTCGGACAGCACCTCCCCCTTTAACCTGCATTTCGCTTTGCTGATATGGCCGCTGCAGTTACTCTTGCATGCCAATATCAGTAAGGTGTCCTCATCGTCGTTCACCGTCCGATCCGCTTTGACCCCGGCGGCGAATATCGCTTTTACGATCCTCGTGATACGTTTCTCCGAGAATACGTCTATGAATTGTGAATCGTTAACGGGCATCATCGGATTAAGACGGAACAGGTATGCGATCGCGGTATTTCCGCGTGCATCCTTGAACGACGGATCGGCGCCGCATGCCAGCAGCGCTTCCGCCGCTTCCGCTTTCAGGCTGCCGACGGCCGCGCCGAGCGGGGTGCATCCTCCCATCTTCCTCTCTTCGCCGTCCTTCAGCCCGTTGATGTCCGCGCCTGCCGCCGCGATGGCCTTTACCGCTTCGGCATCGTCCTTCTCTGCCGCCTGATGTAACGTCATGCCTCCGGCCGCCACCGTGGCGCCGTTCCCCTCGACCAGCGTACCGGACAGGAATGCCGCTATCTTCTTTGCGTTCTCTCTTATCGCGATATCCAGGGCCGTTCTCCCGGAACCGTCCTTTTCGCCGATATCGACGCCCCCTGCGGCGAACGCTTTGACTACACGAAAATAATGTTCCGTTACCTGCGCCGCTCTCTCGTATTCTTTTTTTGCCTTCTCGGGAGTTCTCGCGTCATTTCGGATGTAACGTTCCGGATCCTCCCCGTCCATCATTGCTCTCATTGATTCTCTGGTCTCTTCGAACGCTCTCCGGAGGTCCTTCTTCCTCGCCTCTTCCTTGGTTACCGCGAAACCGGCGCGGGCGCACGCAATGTGTATACCGGTCGAACCCTGCGCGTTGGTCATATTGAGTTTGACCCCGCGGGCGGCCATCACCTCTACCATCTCCGCCACGCCGTTATCGGCGGCCAAATGATAACAAGTGTATCCTCTCTGACCTTCTTTGCGGAGTGCGCTCACCCCTTTATCGAGTAACAGTTCCGCGGTCCTTGCGACCGCACCGTCCGGAATCGCGGACGGATAGTTCCTGCTATGATGCTGATCTGCGAGGTGATGAAGCAGCGTATACGATCTGTCATCTGTGAACGATGGTGATACGCCCGCTTCGAACAGAAGTTCCAATGCCTCCGGGTGTGCGAAGTCCGCGGCGGTGACCGCAAGTTTGTTCAGAATGTCCTCGCTGTCCCTGTTCTCACCGATAAGTTCACGGTATGCGTCCAGTGCCGCGTCCCGGCCTTTGTCCTTGTACGCGGAAAATATGTCGCCCGTGTTCATTTCGTCCCTCTGCTTCTCTTTTTTTATCGCCGCGAACGGCTGACCGGAATACTTATTTGATATCGTTCTTATATTTTTCGAAGGCCGGACCCGTGAGGCCCGATAATAATTTACGGACCTGTTCGTCCGCCCCTTTTTTTCTGTACACGTATATCAGCGCAAGGATCACCGTGTGCATCGCCGCCTCCGGAAAATATGCGAACATATCCGGGTCCATCGGCGTCAGATAGACGCTTTCCGATACCTGCTCCGTGGCCAGTCTGATGTACGTTCCATTGCTTTCCGGCATCCCCGATCTCGGAGCGGAAGCCGTTTTAATGATGTTCAGCGACCGTTCGAAACAGTGTATCGCCTCCTGGCCGTCCCCGGACCTCAGACGAAGCAATCCGAGCGCAAAACACGCCGCGGGATCCTTCTCCGCACCGGGTTCCGATAGAAGGAGGAACGCCTGTGCGTTCCGGCCCTGCCGCATGCACGATATCGCGAAAGCGACCTTCTTCGGATCATTCCCTGATGATGACGGACCTGTGTAAAAACTCATGATATGCATATGATAGTAGTGATATTAAAGATTCGCTCAAACTCTCCGCCGGCCTCCGATATCCGGGTGCCGGCGGAGTGCCTTCTGATGTTTTTTGAGTGCTACAACATCAATGGTTGATATGCATGCCTTTAAAATATGTTGTTCATATCGTACGCACATATGACATACAGATGCGACGTTCAGAACAGAAAGGTGGATTCCGGTTTCAGACTGACCAGGGTCGGCGTTACGGGTGTGAAGAAACCGGTGCGCATTAAACGTAACGAGGATGTCGCACTGATAAACGATACGCTGAACTGCACGATCGATGTCTTTGTCGATCTGCCGGCGGAACAGAGGGGATCGCATCTCTCCAGGAACCTGGAGGTATTGAGAGAGGTGGTCGATGAGAGCGTCGGAAGTCCCGTTTCCGGAATTGAGACGCTGGCCGTCATCATCTGCCGTAAACTTTTGGAGAGACACGAATATGCGGATACGGCGGAAGTACTGATAATAGCGGAATATTTCAGGAACAGCAGAACGCCGAACGGAAGGGATACCCTTGAGGTGTACACACTGATCGGCGAATCGTCGGCGGTCAGGGATCAGGGGATATCGAAGACGATAGGCGTTCAGGTCATCGGCATGACCGCGTGTCCGTGCGCTCAGGAGACCGTCGCCGACGTATTGGATTGCAAAGGAGATATTGCGGTGATGTCCCACAATCAGAGGAATGTGTGCACCGTGTCCATGACCATGAATGACGATATCGACGTGGAGGCGAACGACCTCATAGATCTTGTGGAAAGATCGTTCTCCTCACCCACCTACGAGATCCTGAAAAGGGACGATGAGGCGGCCGTTGTCATCAACGCCCATAACAACCCTAAATTCGTTGAGGACGTTGTCCGCGACGTGCTGAAGAGGATCGTCGAACGGTATCCGCAGCTTCCTGACGATGTTGAGATAACGGTAAGAAGCGAATCCGAGGAATCGATACATAAACACAACGCGTTCGCGGAAAGGCAGACATTCCTCGGGGATCTGAGGAACAACCGCTGACCGCGGTCTCAGTTTTTTGAACATCTGGCTATAGAGTTTACTCTATACAAAAAGTATATCTTTTGCATAGTTCATCTCACAACATGACCTATTCGATAACGGAAGCGGGAAAGAGGTCCGGACTGTCGGTACACACCCTTCGCTATTACGAGAAGGACGGCCTCATGCCGGAGATAAGGCGCGATGAGAAGGGCGGCCGTACGTATACGGATACCGATATTGTGTGGATATCCCTGGTCCGCTGTCTGCGTGAGGCGGACATGCCGATCCATCTTATCCGCGGATACATCGACCTTGTCAAAGACCCGAACAGCACGACGGAGGACAGACGTTCCGTGATCGTGACATTCAGAAATGAGGTTGATGCGAAAATGAGGAAATTTGCGATGGCGCAGAGGCTGATAGACAAAAAACTGGAACTGTACGACGCGGAGATGAACGCCGGCGCGGATAAGAACGCCTGCCGGGACCGGAACTCCGGATGGGATGAGCTCGCGTCCGTTCTGGAGGGATACGAATGAATAAAGTGGCGCTGATCACCGGGACCACGAGCGGCATCGGATATTCGATGTGCGAAAGATTCGCAAAGGAAAAGATCGATCTGATCCTTGTATCAAGGGACCATGAGAAACTCAGGAAGCAAAAAGAGCGGTTGGAACGCGAGCATAACGTTAACGTATGGACGATCGCCCATGACCTCGCAGAACCGGACGCCGCTGTGAGCGTTCATGAGAAGGTATGCGAATTCGGTGTATTTGTCGATCTACTGGTACATAACGCGGGATTCGACCGCGCCGGAAGATTTGCCGTGACGGATATTGAAAAAGAGAAGGAGATGATACATCTGCATACGGTTTTCGTCACCGAGCTAACAAAACTTCTGCTTCCATCAATGATCTCGCGGAAGGACGGAAAGATATTGTTCATCGGTTCCACGGCATCGCTGATACCCTGCGCGCTGAGTGCCGTCTATTCGGCAACGAAATCGTATATCCTGTTCTTCTCTCTGGCCCTCAGAACGGAACTAAAAGGTACCGGCGTCACATCCACGGTACTCTGCCCCGGCGCCACAAGAACAAGATTCGCTGAAAATGCGGACCTCGAGGGCACCCCGCTTTTCACCAAACATGTGATGAGTCCGGAGAAGGTGGCCGATGCCGGGTACAGAAGCATGATGAAGGGCAAAGCGAAACATGTTCCCGGGATGTACAACAAATTGCTTGTCCTTTCATCGAAGATCCTTCCTTCCTCCGTGGTACAGCGTTCGGCGGTGAAGATGTTCACAAAAAAGGAATGACGGAGGGATCCTCCCTCTCCCTCCGGCAATAATGAACAAAAGATGACACGCCGATCGCTTTGTCCCTTCTCCTTACGGCCGGGCGGCCGTCCTTCTCACGATCATATTCTTTTCTATGTCTATACGTTCGCACCCGCGTTCCAATTCACGTTTCAATTCTTCCTCCGTCGGCATATAGGGCATATATTTCGCGGCGAAAAGATTCTCGTTGTCGGAAAACACGGAATATTTGACGATGGTCCTGTCCTTCTCTTCGCAGAAAACGATACCTATCGTGGGATTGTCATCCGGTCCTTTGACCTTGTCGTCGAACAGCCTTCTGTAGAAATCTATCTGCCCGATGTCCTGATGCGTCAGCTTTCCCGTTTTCAGATCGATTATCACGAAGCATTTCAGTATGTAGTGATAGAAAACGAGATCGATGTAGTAATGATCTCCGCTCTCGGTGGTTATACGCTTCTGTCTTGCGACGAAAGAGAAACCTCTTCCGAGTTCCAGAAGAAGGTCCTGCAGCTTGTTGATAAGCTCCTGTTCCAGATCGGTCTCATGATTTTTCGGGTTCTCTTTCAGATCGAGGAACTCCAGCACGATCGGATCTTTCAGAACATGGTCTTTCATATCCTTCGGTTCAAGTTTATGTATCTCGTTCCTCACGCTCTCCCGCCGCTCCTCTTTGGATGAGAGAAGACGTTCGTAATAGAACGAGCCGATCTGCCGCTCCAGCTGGCGGACGCTCCATGCGCTTGCGATGCATTCGCGCATATAGAACTCTCTCCGTGATCCGTCCTCTATTTTCATGAGCAGACGGTAGTGCGACCAGCCTAATTCGGCACACAGTGTGCGCCGAATTGGAAATGTCGAATAAAATTGACGCATTGCGCGCAAGTTGCGTTCTGTAAATCCTTTTCCGAACTCTTTTTTCAGACGGTCCGCCAGATACGGCAAAAGCCTTTTGCCGTATTCTGCTCGGTTTCCCACCGCTTCCTCGATCTGCCGTCCTATCTCCCAATATGCTTCGACCATTGTCGAATTCACAGTACTGAAGACCTTGGTCCGCGCGTTTGCAAGCGTTTCTCTGATCCCCTGATATACTGTGTTCTCATCTTCGTCCGCTAATGACATCTTTTTAACCTTGTACTGTTTTTTCATTGTTACGACCTCCTTCGGTCCCTGTTTTTTTT
>WRKA01000127.1 GCA_009778265.1 Methanomassiliicoccaceae archaeon
TCCATATCGGTGCCGTTCTTCGATCTTCCCAGATGAACGCATTCGGATGTCTTCGCGTTATGGCATACGATCCTGTCCTTGAGCTTTCCGTAATTGGTACCGAAGACGAAGTTGTACTCCTCTTCGGTCATGTCCCTGTGCGTTCCCGTCGCTATGAGGTATCTGGCAACCCTGAGGTCCATCCTCTTCGACAGCGCATCCAGTACTTTTGCCGTGGGCGTGGGACGGGTGCCGTCGTTCACGATGAACACGATATCTTTGCCTCCTTTCAGGAACTCGGATAACGAATCGTACCCTATGGGATCGTCTATAGCTTCGTTTATCACCTTATCCGAATCCTCGCACCTGACGTCCTTCGGATAGAATATCCCGACCAGATTCTTCTCGGGCACGTCTATCTTCTGTGCTCCGTCCTTTCCATACTTGATATCTATGTTCATCTTCCAATGCAAAGGGCGGGAACATATTAAGCGTTTCTGCCGCTGTATAACGTGGTATGTTCCCGCAGGCGGCATAACGCGGTGCTGCGACGAAAGAGTTTTTTAATCCGAATACGATGGCCAGATGTGGCATCGCTGGAGGATGTCGGAGAGCGTGCGCTCATTGAGCATGTGTTAAAGAGAATAAGGGGGAGCGCGTACGTCGGCCCGGGCGATGATGCCGCGTGCATCGATGTCAACGGTTCCAGGATCGTCGTTTCCACGGATATCGTAACGTTCGAGAGACATCTTGTCAAAGGAATGACAATGGAACGGTTCGGATGGCTGGCGGCGGCGGTGAATCTCAGCGATATCGCTTCGATGGGCGCGAGACCGGCGGGGATACTGGCCGCGGTCACGTTGCCTCCGGAGACCGACGAGAATGTCCTTTATGATATAATGAACGGGATCGATCAGTGCGCCGAGTTCTGCGGCACCGAGATATTGGGCGGGGATACGAAACCGGGTCAGGGAGCGGTGTGCGGTACCGCGCTCGGGATATGCGAACATAAAGTTCTGACGAGGAACGGCGCGAGACCCGGAGACCTCGTAGCCGTAACGGGCTCTTTGGGATCGGCCGGCGCCGGATGGTACGCCGCGCTGAACGGTATTGACGAAAAGGATGCGTTATCCGCCGCTATGTTGCCGATACCCAGGATAGATGAAGGGATCTTCCTTTCCGGGAATGATATCGCAACGTCGTGCATGGACATCTCCGACGGTCTTTCCGCCACCGCGAATGCGATATGCAGGAGCAGCGGCGCGGGAATGGACATAATATGGGAAAGCCTTCCGAAGGGCGCCGGAGTTGATAACATAAGTAAAAGACTCGGGATTCCCGAAGAACATCTTATGCTCGACTGCGGCGGCGATTACGAACTGATGTTCACCTTCGGAAAGGAACATCTGAAAGTTCTGAACTCATCCGATATCGGATTCTCCGTTATCGGAAAGGTGATGTCCGGGAATTCTGTGAATCTGATCACCGACGGAATAGCGGGGCCGATGGAGGACGGCGGTTATGAACATTTCACCAAGGATCGAAGCGAAATTCTATGAACGCGACGGCGATGTTTACAAATGCCGGCTTTGTCCGCACGAGTGCCGCATCCCTCCCGGACAATACGGAAGGTGCGGCGCGAGACGCGCGGATGACGATATGCTTGTCGCATATACTTACGGAAAAGTGTCGTCATTCTGCGTCGATCCCGTCGAGAAGAAACCGCTGTATCACTTCCGTCCCGGCGACCGTGTTTTCTCCGTGGGCGGGATCGGATGCAACATGTCGTGCAGGCACTGCCAGAACTATTCTATCTCGCAAAGCTCCGCGGGAAAGAAAAGAACGACGTACGAATCTCCCGAGGAACTGGTGGAGATGTTCAGAAAAGAAAGGGTGGATATGTTCGCGTTCACGTACAACGAACCGTCGATATGGTTCGAGTATATGATCGACGTCATGGAATGCGCTCCCGACGCGACGTACGTTCTGGTGACGAACGGATTCATCAACGAAGAGCCGCTGCGTGAACTTTGCGATCACGTCTCCGCGATGAACATCGACGTGAAAGGATTTACGGACGATTTTTACGTAAAGATATGCGGAGGCCGTCTGGAGAATGTGCTTAATTCCGTGAGACTCGCTTTTTCGCTCGGCGTCCACATAGAACTTACATACCTGCTGATCCCCGGATACAACGATTCTCAGGAAGAACTCGAAGATTTCACGAACTGGGTGCTCGATCATCTCTCACCGGACGTTCCCGTCCATTTCACCAGGTTCCATCCGGACAACCTGATGAACGACGTCCCGCGGACGCCTCCGGAGACCATGCTCAACGCAATGGGAACGGCTTCGGAGATGGGGCTGAACAATGTTTACGTCGGCAATATAATATCGGAAGAAGGGAGCGACACCTACTGTCCGGAATGCGGCGCCGTGGTCATACGGAGAACGGGTTATCTTGTTGACGTTGTGGGTCTCGAAGGACTCAGATGCAAAGGGTGCGGCCACAAACTTTACCTGATCCGATGAGGTCACAGCAGAAAGAGAATGTTCCCTACCGTCGTTACAAAAAGCACCGCCGCCGTTATCGGAACGATGAACGGTATCTTCGGCGTCACCCATATCTTACCGCAGGCATCGGCCGATCGCTCCTTCATATACCAAACGTGCGCTTTGTCCGCATCGGCCGCGTTCATCCTGTAACCGGTGAGCATGTTCGGCAATTCCGTATCGCCGCGGATGAGATTACGGGCGATGACGAAGACGATCGCCGACATCGAGATCAGGGACGCATGGAACAGAACGGCCAGCGGGAACGATATCACCGCCGACACAACGTGATCGGGAACGGCGATCAGCGGATATCCGTATATCTCCGGATACATCGGAAAGATGATGGCAACTGTTATCAGACACTTCACGTCCGCCCCGCCCTTTATCACGCCCGTATAGAACATCGCCGCGAAGATCAGATAGCATAACGGTATGACCGCAGCATTCGTTACGAACGGATCGCCGTGCGAAAAGATCAGCGGCACCGCGAACATCATGCTCATGAGAGCATAGAACATCATATCGAGACGTGCCGTCCATTCCCTGCCGTACAGCAGATCGAACACTATCATCGCGGTGCCGGCCGCGATCATTATCCTTCCGGCCGTCACATGACCGGACATCCCGGCCATCATGATCACAACGCCGGCGATACCGAGGATCAGCCAATGTATATCTGAAACCTCCCTACGCTTTATGTCCTGTACCGAAGCGGATATCAGAACGGTCATCGTGATAATGAGACCGAATATCGGGACACCGTACATGATAACGTTCACGTAACGCCGAGTATATGAAACCGCTATACTACAGTTATATTAACTTCCGATTTTTGAAGTAACGTCATTATTTTATGTGACGAACAATTAGGGGGTAATGATGCACGCAAAGAGAACGCTGTTATTCGCCGCGATTGCGATACTGTTATTGGCGGCGGTACCGCTGTTCTCCGATAATGCGGAAGGGGCCGATCCCTCCGTCGACGTGAAGTTCACCTTCGCCGTCGGCCTGAACGACGACGGCCACATGGGACTCATCGCCGGGAAAGAAAAGAAAGTGAACGTCATCGTGCAGAATGATTCGGGAGGCGCGAGGTACGTACGGTTCGACGACGTCGTCGGTATCGATCACAGCGAACCGTCCAAATCGCTCATTTTTCTTGACCCCGGGAGATCGGACGTCATTTCCGTGACGATCTCCGCGGACAAATACATCGGCACCGTCGGCAACAGGGATGTAAGATTCGTTTTCGAGGTATACGATCCGGCGGTCCCAGAGGATAAAGGATATCGGGAATTGCATCTGACCGTCGATATCACGTCGATGCGCGGCGCCGAGAACCAGTTCAACAAGATAATGGGGATATGGGACCCGTTCCTTCCGGAACCTTTCGACACCGCCCTGTACACAACGGTCCTCACGCTGCTGATATGGCTGGCGATAGCCGTTCTGATCGCATACGGATTGTTCCCTGCCGTCCTGCAGATATTCTTCAGGACGGCGAAAGAGAAACGGCATCTCGCAAAAAAGAAGATACAGAGGCCGATCCTCAGCCTGATAATGCTTTACGCCGCCACGGTCTGCGTTCATGTGATCGGTGCCGGGGAGTACATAATCAGTGCCGTCGAGGCGGTCGTATACATTCTGTTCATACTGCTCGGCGCACAGATCGCCTGGAGACTCTATGTCGCGGCGACCGACGTGATGATAGTCCGCGCCGCAAGAAGAGGGAGACCGCCGCACAGCTCCATCCTGCCGCTTCTGCGGATGATAGGGAAGATAGTCATCGGAATGGTCACCGCGGGCGCCGTCCTGGCGGCGATAGGGTTCGATCTGATGATCATCGTGGCCGGTGCCGGCGTTATCGGTCTGGCGATATCGTTCGGCGCACAGAGCACACTGGCGCAGTTCTTCAGCGGTTTCACGTTACTTATCACGAGACCGTTCAAACCCGGGGACCTCGTAAGACTGAACAGCGACCCGGATGTCCTGAAAGTGGTCGGCGTGGGATTCATGACCACGACATTCAAGAACTGGAGCAACTCCGAGGTCTTCACGATGCCCAACCAGAAGGTCGCGGCGTCCACGATAGTGAACATCACGGCGGAAACATCGCACTTCCGCGTCACCGTCCTCGTCCGCGTTCCGTACGGCACCGATATCGCGCTTGCCAAGAGACTTGCGCTCGAAGCGATGACGGAACACCCGAGGATAATGCAGGACGGTTCCGAGGAGATGCCGAAGTCGAGGGTGCACGACCTCGGGGATTCGTATCTCGTGGTGAGAGTGAGCGGTTTTGTCGACGACTTTGAAGATAACGGTTCGATAACCGCGGAGATCAGAGAAGCGATATACCGGAAGTACAACGAGTTCGGGGTCGAGATCGCCGTTCCGAAAATGGAAGTGGAGCTGGACCGCGACGACTGGGACAAGAAATATTGAATCCGAGCTTCGCGATGATGAATAATATTCCGATATTGCTCCTTACTGTTTTCATATATTAAGATACGAATATTTTTCTGTTTTCGTTATTCTATTGTTGTTTTCGGAGGCATTAAATACAATTATTTCGCTTATCAGAAATAATATTACGAAATCTAACAAAAAAAGGAGGGTGTTATATGATGGACGACTTGGATGAACATATAATCGAGGTCCTCAAAAAGGATTCCCGCTGTCCGTTCGTGGAGATCGCGGAACAGCTTCAGGTCTCGGAAGGAACTATAAGAAGCCGCGTGCGCAGGATGACGGACGACGGAATAATAAAAGGATTCACGATAAAGACCAGTTCCAGGAACGTAAAGGCGATGGTCGAGATACGGATAGACGTGAACACCGATACCGAAGATGTCGCAAAGACGCTTGCGGATCACGAAGGGGTCACCGAGGTCTACGAGGTGACGGGGGACCAGGACATCATCGCGATCGTGGATGTCGAATCGTCCCAGCAGCTTAACGACATAATAGAGAAAGTGAGACACTACGACAACATACTCAGCACCCGCACCAGGCTGATACTGAAGGAACACTTCGGGGTTGATTGAATGTTCCGCGGTATGATCACCGCTATAATCACTCCGTTCGGGAGGGACGGCTCCATAGACGAGGATGCGCTCAGAAGGCTCATCTCCTTCCAGGAGGAGAACGGCGCCGACGCCATAGTGCCCTGCGGCTCGACCGGCGAATCCGCTACGTTATCGTTCGACGAACATGTGAAAGTGGTGGAGATCGCGGTCGATCAGGTGAGACACGCCAAGGTGATAGCCGGCGCGGGAAGCAACTCCACATCCGAGGCGATATCGCTCAGCAGACGCGCCGAGAACGCGGGGGCCGACGGCATACTTTCAATATCGCCGTACTACAACAGACCGACGCAGGACGGTATTTTCAGACATTACGA